>CAYNMI010000005.1:0-28705 GCA_964398095.1 uncultured Desulfobacca sp. | reverse complement strand
ATACGATAAGGCAGCCCTGACTTTACGCCAGGTTTCGGGAGATTTAGGTCATACCTATGTACGTGCGAGCTCTTTCCAGAATTAAGTGGGTGGCCCTGGGGGGCGGAATTTTGGCAATCTTCCTGGGGTTAAGCAGTCCGGGCCCGGGGTGCGCCGCCGAAGCTCCGGCCCCTAAGGCTAAGACCGCTCCCGCTCACCCTTACGGAGAGTCGGAAATAATCTTTAATGGTAAATTATTCTGCTCCCTGAAACGCCGCGTCAATCTCCCCTTTAAGGGGGTCATTACTGCCGTACGGATCCATACCGGCCAGCGGGTGACCACCGGAGAAATCCTGGCGACCTATCACCTGGCCCCGGAATCGATGATGGCCATCCAACAGCGCCTCTCGCCGCCCCAAATTGCCGATATGGAAGCGAAGCTCTTGGAAATAGACCGCTCTCTGGCCCCTCTGATCAATAAGCAACGGGAACTTACCCAATTAGTCCAGAACAAGTTGGCCCCTCCCCAGAGTCTGGCCGATATCAACCGGAATATACAGCTTTTGAGGCAGGAGAAAACCGTCAGCCAGCAGAGCTTGCAACATTCCCGGAAACTGGCCCAGCAAGACCGGGAGGTCTTGAGTGACTTGCTGGGTACTTCCTTAAAATCCGGCCAGGTCCCCCGGGAAGTGAGCCTGAAATCGCCCATCAACGGCTATGTTGTCTCGGTAAATCCGGAAATGCGGGCTGGCGCCGAACTCCCTCCCCTGCCGGCTGCCTTTCAAATAGGGGTGATGAACCCCATGGTGGTGCGGGCCCAGGCATTTGAAATCGAGGCCCTCCAGATCAAAGTTGGCGATCAGGCCTCAGTGACCCTGGACTCCCTGCCGGGGCGAAAATTCCAGGCCACGGTGAGCCGCGTCTCCTGGTCCTCAACCACCACCGGCCTGGATCAGCCGGCCTATTATGAAGTTGAATTGAAAGTCCCCAACCCAGATCTGCTCTTGAAAGAAGGCTTGAAAGCTCGCATCGTCCTGGGCAAATCCAAGTAAGAGGAACGTAATTTGACGAAGTTAAACGGAGAAATCACGGTTTCTCCTGTGCAAAATAACGCGGCCCTATGGGAATTCCTGCGCCTGCCCTGGCGCATCTATCGCGATGACCCCTACTGGGTCCCCCCGATTCTCTCCCAGCAGCGCCAGTTCCTGGACCCCCGCCGGGGGCCTTTCTTTGAGATTGGCGAGGCCCGGTATTTCCTGGCCTCCCGGAACGGCGCCCCCATCGGGCGTCTATCCGCCCACATCAATCGGCTTCATAACTTGTATCACGGCCCGGAAACCGGCTTCTTCGGGTTCTTCGAGTGTTTCCCGGACCAGGACGCAGCCGCGGCCCTGTTCGAGGCCGCGGCCGCCTGGCTGCGCCAGCGCGGCAAGACCCGGATAGTCGGACCGTTGAATTTTGGCATCTATGATGAAATGGGGCTCCTGGTGGAAGGGTTCGACTCCATGCCGGCCATCTTCCAAACCCATAACCCGCCTTATTACCAGGATCTCCTGACTTCCCTGGGGTTTGTCCAGGCCATGGATTGGCATGCCTACAAAATCACCAATCGGAATGTGGACCTGGAGGCCATGGAACGCCGGTATGCCGACATCATGAGCGGCACCGACATCGAGGTGGTGACCTACAACCGCAAAGAAATGAACCGCCGTAAGGACGAGGTCTTCCAGCTGTTCAATGAGTCCTGGGAACCCAATTGGGGCCACGTGCCCCTGACCCGGCGTCAGTTCGATGAGATGCTGGAGATGGTTAAACCGTGTTTACGCCCGGAAATGGCTTTCGCGCTCCTGGATAACGGCCACGTGGCCGGCTTCGGCATCGGCCTTCCGGACCTCAATCCCCTGATTCGGCAATTCAACGGGCGTCTCAGCCTCTGGAACAAACTCCGCCTCCTCTATTGGGCCAAGTACCGGCCAGTCCGCAAGATTCGGGCCATGGTGGTGGGCATCAACCAGCGCTATCAGCGGCGGCATCTTCACCTGGCCCTGCTCCTGCGCTCATATATCCACCTGGTAAAGCACACTCCCTGTGAGATGGCCGATTTGTCCTTGATTCCGGCCAATCTCAAGCACTGGATCAAGGTCGTTAAGGCCCTCGGCGGCCAACGTTATAAGGTCTTCCGCGTCTTTGAAAAACCCATCTGACATCGTCGAGTCTCAGAAAAGTGGGATAACGGCCCTCTGGCCGGAACTTATGGTGGCCCTGATTTCCGGGGTCATCTTTGTTTTGGCCCACTACCGGGCCCTGACCAACCCCTTTATCATAAACGACGATGTCCGGCAGCAGCTCTACTGGATGCAGCAGTGGCAGGACCCGGGGTTATTCCCGGGCGACTTCCTCACCGGCTATGCCCGGCACTACGTCCCCTGGGGAGTCAAGGGCCTCTACTGGCTGGCCTCCTGGTTAGTGTCCCCCCTTTACTTTGCCAAGCTCCTCCCCGGGTTTCTGTTTGTCTGCCTGGCCGTCTGTCTCTTTATGATCGGGAAACGCCTGCTGGACCGCCGCCTGGGGTGGACGATGGTGGCCGTCTTCTGGCTGATGCCCTTCTTCCTGGACAACCTGGCCGGGGGCCTGGCCCGGTCCTTCGCCGCGCCGCTCCTGGCCTTCTTCTGGCTGAGCTGGCAGGCCCGGCGTCCCGGGGCCATGGGGGCGGCCCTCCTGCTCCAGGCCCTGTTCATTCCCTACATATTCATGGTGGCGGCCCCGGCGGTTCTGCTGGCCTGGGCTCTGGCCCGCCTGGGCCGGGACGGCCCGCCGCCTTTCCCGGCTCGGACTTCCCACTTTGTCCTATTGGGCCTGGGGGCCGCGCTGGTCCTGGCCATGGACCTCCAGTTCAGCGCCGCCGGCTACGGGCCCCTGGTAACCGCCAGGGACATGGCCCATCACCCGGAGTTCTACGCCCACGGCCGTTATCAAATCCTGCCGGAACCCTCCCTCCTGTGGGAACTCATCAGCCCCTGGCAATACATCCCGCCGTTTCGGGAGTGGGGCCCCGTGGCCGGCGCTCTGACCTGCGCCGGACTCCTGGCCCTGGTGGCGGCCGGGCTGCGCCGCCTGGATTGGGCCGCCTTGTGCCAACGCCTCAAGCCCGCCGGGTACCTGGGACTGGCCTCCCTGGGCCTGTATTTCCTGGCCCGGCTCTTCCTGTTGAAGTTATTCGTTCCCGACCGCTATCTCATGTATACCCTGAACCTGTTTTACTGCCTGTTGCTGGCCCTGGGGTTGCAGGCGGCCCTCCGGGTGCCCCGTTGGCCCCGGCATCTGGCCATCCTGGCCCTGGTGGCGGCCGCCGGCCTGGGCGCCTGGCGCCTCGAAGGCGTCGGGCTCAAAGACTATTCGGCCTACCGTCCCCTCTATGCCGCTCTGGCCTCCACCCCCAAGGATGCCCTCATCGCCGGCCAGCCCTACCTGATGGATACCGTGCCCACCTTCGCCCGGCGCCGGGCCTTCGCCACCTATGAACTGGCCCAGCCCTGGAGCCGGGGTTACTGGGCCAAACTTAAGCCCCGCCTGACCGATCTCTTTAAGGCCTACTATGCCGCCGACCCCCGGGTGGTGGTGGCCTTCTGCCGCAAATACGGCATCGACTTCCTCATTGTGGATGACCGCCATTTCACCCCGGCCTTCTTGCAGGGCGGCTGGTTTCTCTTTCCTTACGACCGCCCCCAGCTCCCCGGGATGAAGCGCGGGCTGGCGGAACGGGAGTATTGCCCCTTCTTCGCCCCGTTTGATGCGCAAATCAGAAAGCTCACCGCCGGCCGGCGGCAGTTTGCCCTGCTCTCGGACCCCGATTTTCATGCGGTGGCGGTAGATCGGCATATCCGCCTGATCGACATGCGCCCCTGGCTGATCCCCCCGGGCCATACCCCCAAGCCGTAGATAAAGTCGCGTCCCCCTCAGGAATTGGCTAGCTGCCCCACGGCGTAGAGGTTGACGGGGTCCTGAATCCCCTTGAGGTGGGCCTCAAACTCCCGGGTAATCGTGACCTCTGCCTGGATCAGGCGGTGCACGGCCTCGGAGACCACCACCTCTCCGCCCCGGGCCTGGGCCTGGAGGCGGTGGGCCAGGTTCACCGCGGCCCCCACGATGCCGTATTTGGCCCGGGTTTCCGAGCCGATATTCCCCACCACCACCTCCCCGGCATGGAGGCCTATCCCCATGCGCAGCGGCGGCAGTTGCTGCCCGATCCCGGCAACATTGACTCCCTGCATGGCCTCCTGCATTTCCAGGGCGCAGTGCAGCGCCTCCCGCACCACCACCTCCAGATGACCGTCCAAGGGGTCAAAAAAGGCCAGAATCGCGTCTCCCAGGAAATCCACGATGATGCCGTGATGCCGGCGCAGCACCTCCACCATCCGGGAGAAATAATTGTTGACCAGGTGAATGGTGGCCTCCGGGCTCAGGGCCTCGGCAATGGAGGTAAAGCCTCGGATGTCGGAAAACATGATGACCACCTGCCGCTTCTCACCTCCCAGCAGTGAGGCTTCCGGCCGCTGCATGAGCTTGGCGGCGATCTCCTGATCCACGTAGCGGCCGAAAGTGTTACTGATGAGATCGCGTTCCTGGAGTCCCGCCACCATGTCGTTGAAACTGCGGGTCAACTGCCCGATTTCATCCTGGGACTTGACCTTCAGGGGCTCGCCATACTCGCCCCGGGCCACCTGGGCCGCTTTCCGGGAAATCCGGCGGATGCCATTGACCATGGACCTTAGCCCCAGATGGATGAGGGCCATGATGATCGCCATGCACAGCAGGCCGCCCAGGATATAGTACACTCGAAACCGCAGGATGGGGGCCATGATCTGGTTTTCGTAGGCGTGCAGCATGATGGCCAGGGGAGCCCCCTGCAGCCGGTAGTACCCGATTACCTGGTCACGGCCCACTATGGTGCCGTATGGTTTCTGCTGCATCTCCCGGAGCATGGTGAGTTCCAGGGGATTTTGGGTATCCCCTAAAACCTGGCGGGATGCCATGGCCGGGTTGGTGTGGGCTATAAAATTGCCGTTGTCGTTCACCAGACAGGCCATAAAAGTCTGGAGCCATCCCGCGGTGAGAATCCCTTTCATCAGGTAGTCTACTCTCAGCCAGACTTCCAGGTGCCCCAGAGGCTGACCCGAGGCATCCAGGAGATCGGACCGGAGGCCCACGGTTTGATGATCCGCAGGATAAAAGTACCGGGGCGGAGTCACCTTGGCCACCCGGGGGGCATTAGGCCCCATGCACATCTCGCCGGATTTGGCCGCTGGCTCCCCCTGCCATTTCAGGACGACCCGGCTCACCCCAGGCTCCTGCTGGAGCTTTTTCAAAGCGAAGTCCTGGTTGCTGGTATCCAGGCGGTTACCGCCGGTGCTGGCCAGGGCCTTTATCCATTGCAGGGGCTCTTTCAGGCGCATATCCATGAGGTGGGCCGACCGTGACAACCGGAGGATGGCGACCTCCTGCCACTCTTGAAAAATACTGGCCCGGATATATAAATAGCCCCCCACGCCGATAGCCGCCAGGAAGACTGCCACCGGCAGGATCAAAAAGATGATCAAGCGTTGTTGTAAGGTCTTAATGGTGAACATGATGTAAACTCTGAGGCGGCTTCAAGGCCCTGGCCGGCTGATGCCTACCGCTCTCCGGCCTGCTGGCCTTCCTGGGCCCAGGGGCTCTGGCAAAACCACTCATAAGTCTTTTGCAGCCCCTCGGCCAGTGGGGTCCGGGCCTGCCACCCCATGGCGGTGAGTTTGCTGACGTCCAGCAGTTTCCTGGGGGTGCCGTCGGGATAACCGGGGTCCAGCACGATCTCCCCCGTATAGCCCGTGACCGCGGCCACCAGGCGGGCCACCTCCAGGATCTGCAAATCCTGACCCACCCCCACGTTGATGATCTCGCTACCCTGGTAGCGTTCCATCAAGAAGAGACAGGCGTCGGCCAGGTCCTCCACGTAGAGAAATTCCCGCCGGGGGGTGCCGCTGCCCCAAACGGGCACCTCCGGGGCTCCCGTGACTTTCGCCTGGTGGAACTTCCGGATCAGGGCGGGAATGACGTGTGAGTCCAGCAGGTCGAAATTATCTCCCGGGCCATAGAGATTCGTGGGCATCACCGAGATATAAGCCGTGCCGTATTGCCGGTTATAGGACTGGCAGAGTTTGATGCCGGCGATTTTCGCCACCGCATAGGGCTCATTGGTGGGTTCCAGTTGGCCGTCCAGGAGATAGTCTTCCTTCATGGGCTGAGGGCAAAACTTGGGATAGATGCAGGAACTCCCCAGGAACAGAAGCTTCGTGACCCCATTCCGGTAGGCCTGGTGAATGATGTTGGTCTCAATCATCAGGTTGTCGTAAATAAACTCCGCCGGGTAGGTGTTATTGGCCCGGATGCCCCCTACCCTGGCTGCCGCCAGAAAGACGTATTCCGGGCGCTCCCGGCCAAAAAAGTCGGTTACCGCGGTCTGATCCCGCAGGTCCAATTCCTTCGAACTGCGGCCCACCAGGTTCTGAAACCCCGCGGCTTTAAGGCGCCGCCAGATGGCGCCCCCCACCAAACCCCGGTGTCCCGCGACATAGATTTTTGCATCTGGTTCCATCATGCTCCTGAGCCGCTCCCCTGCGCCCACCGCGTAAGGTCGCCGGGCGGATTATTTGCCGGGTGAATCCGCCTGGCTGAGGGAGCCGACGCGGTTTTCCTGACGCAGGCGCTGAATCACATCCTGGCACTGCTTGAGATCAATGAGGGCCTGGAGATCGGCCTCCACCATGAGGCGCACCAACTCCGGGAAGCTGACTTGCGGCTCCCATCCCAGGAGACGCCTGGCCTTGCCCGCGTCTCCCAGGAGAAAGTCCACCTCCGTGGGCCGAAAGTACCTCGGGTCAATCTCGACGTATTCCTGCCAGTCCAGATCCACATGGCTAAACGCCAGTTCCAGAAACTCCCGCACCGAATGGGCCTCCCCGGTGGCGATCACCAGGTCTTCCGGGGTGTCCTGCTGCAACATGAGCCACATGGCTGCAACAAAGTCCGGGGCATAGCCCCAGTCCCGCCTGGACTCCAGGTTGCCCAGATAGAGTTTCTTCTGCAGGCCGAATTTGATCCGGGCCACGGCCCGGGTGATTTTCCGGGTCACGAAGGTCTCGCCCCGGCGGGGCGATTCATGGTTGAAGAGGATGCCGTTGACCGCGAAGAGGCCGTACGCCTCCCGATAGTTGCGCACCATCCAGTAGCCATAGAGCTTGGCCGCGGCATAGGGGCTCCGGGGGCACATGGGGGTCGCTTCATTCTGGGGCGGGGGCGAGTCGCCGAACAGTTCGCTGGACGAGGCCTGGTAAAACCGGGTCTTAATCCCGCTGCGGCGAATGGCCTCCAGGAGGCGGGTCACCCCCAGGCCGGTCACATCCCCGGTATATTCGGGCATATCGAAGCTGACCCGCACGTGGCTCTGGGCGGCCAGGTGGTAGATTTCGTCCGGTTGCAGATTATAGATTAAATGGCTGAGCTGCCCGGCATCGCTCAGATCTCCATAATGCAGAAAAAACCGGGCTCCGGTTTCATGGGGGTCCACATACAGGTGATCAATGCGCCGGGTATTGAAGGTGCTGGACCGGCGCACCAAACCATGCACTTCATAACCCTTGGCCAAGAGCAACTCCGCCAGATAGCTGCCGTCCTGTCCGGTTATCCCGGTCACCAGGGCCTTTCTCCCTTGACTCATAATGATTCCCTTTCCCCCTGCAGACTGGGCCGCCGGCCGCCCGCGCCCCAAACCTCAATAAGCGTGGCTGTCTTTAAAACTCCGAAAAATTGTCCACATGATGATCTTCAAATCGAACCACAAAGACCAGCGGCGCAGGTATTCCAGGTCGTATTCCACCCGCTTTTCCATCTTGTCCAGGGTTTCCGTCTCCCCCCGCCAGCCGTTGATCTGGGCCCAGCCGGTGAGGCCCGGGCGCACTTTGTGGCGCAACATATACCCCGGAATGAGGCGGCGATAGTACTCATTCTGCGCCACCGCATGGGGCCGGGGCCCCACAATGGACATGGAACCCATGAGAACATTGATAAACTGGGGCAGTTCATCCAGGCTGGTGCGCCGCAACCATCTGCCCAGAGGGGTCACCCGGTTGTCTTCCCGGGTTGCCTGGGAAACATCCGGGCCGTCTTCACAGACTTTCATGGTGCGGAATTTGTGGACCATGATCTCATGACCATCCAGGCCGTAACGCCGCTGCGTGAAGATAATGGGGCCCGGCGACGATAATTTCACCCCCAGCGCGATCAAGACCAGGAGTGGGGATACCAGAATCAGGATCAGACTGGCCAACACCAGGTCTTCGGCCCGCTTCAGCCAGCCGTTCACCCCGAAGAACGGGGTTTCCCACAGAGCAATCAGCGGTATGCCGCGCAAATCGGTCAGGCTGGACGAAAGCAGGGAGAAAATGAAGACATCCGGCACATAATACACCGAGGCGGTGGTGTCCTGGAGGGCTTCCACCACCTCCCGGAGGCGTTCTTCGGCCCGCAGGGGCAACGCCAAATAGACCATAACGACCTGTTGTTTCCGGACAAACTCGATCATATCGTCCAGGTTGCCCAGCACCGGATAGTCCTGGTGATCCAGGTGGATTTCCTCAGTCACCACGTCGTCGAAAAACCCCAGGAGACGCATCCCCAGCCAGGGCGTGTCCACCACATTTTTTGCCAGGCGCCGGCCCAGGTCCCCGGCGCCGGCAATGACCACGGTGCGGGTGTTGCGGCCCTGTTGCCGCAACCACCGCAAGCTCCAAAAGACTTGCAGGCGCAACACCACCAGGGCCACGGGGACCATCACCATCCAGGTCAAGAGGACTTTCCGGGAAAATTGGATCGAGGTCTTGGTGGCGTAACCCAGCATCATCAGGATGGCCACAATCACCAGCCAGGTCAGAAATACCCGGCGCACCAGCCGCATGAAATTGGCCCCGCGCCAGGGCTGATAAAGCTGCGCCGCCCGGAACACCAGAATGGTTAACAGGAAGGTTAACAGCCCCAGGGCCTGGAATCTGAATCGAAAGGTTTCCCCAAAAAACCAGCAGATCAGGAACAGCAGCAACACCACCACGATGCCGTCCATGAGCCACTGGATCCGGGAAATGATCCAGCGGTATTCATCGAAAATGCCCTGGCGACGCTCAAACACCTGCAAATCTCCACATGAAACCAAGTCTCGCCAATATCCGGTCCGGCGCCATTAACAGGCGGCCCGGCCTCAGGTTATCCCGGTTAAATCCGGTTCCCGCCCTTACCTGCTTGCTTGACCAGAGCATAAAGTAAACTTTCCCATTCTGCCATAATTCTATCACGTCCCAGGCAGGCTTCCGCATAATTACGAGCCTCAATCCCCATTTTTTTCCGGGCCTCTTTTCCCCGAGCCAGGTCCACGATGGCCTGGGCCAGGGCGCCGGCATCTTCCGGAGGTACCAGGACCCCGGACTGGGACTCCAGGGTGACCCGGCCCAATTCCGTGTCCGGCCGGGCCGTGGCGATAAACGGCCGCCCCGCCGCCAGAATGTTGCCCAGTTTGGAAGGCATGACCAGGTCCGAGGCCCGGTGCTTCTGGACGACCAGGTGGATATCCGCCGCCGCCAGGAGGAGAGGAAACCGGTCCCGCCCCTGCAACGGCAAAAAGCGCACCGTGTCCAGGGCCAGACGCCGGGCCTGGGCCATCAGCCGCTCCCGGGCCGCCCCGGCCCCCGCGCAAAGATACCGGATGTTCGGATGCTCCCGGGTCAAGACCGCCGCGTCCAGAATCACCTCCAGCCCCTGTTTTTCTCCCATATTCCCGGCATACAGGACCACGATTTCGGCATCTAACCCTAACTCCCGCCTCAGGGGATTCTGCCGGGGCCCGGGGGTGATGTTCTCCAGGTCCGCCCAGTTTGGCAAAAAATGGAGGCGTGCCCGCGGCACCCCCTTTTCCTGGATTCGGGCCGCCATGGCCCGGGAAATGGTGGTCACCGCCTGGGCCCGGGTAAAGAGGAACCGTTCCAACTGTTCCATAATGCCCAATAGTACCGGCTGCCGGAGAATCGCCAGGTCCCGGGCGGCATCCAACTGCAAATCCTGAACGTGGAAAATAAAGGGGATTTTCTGGCGCCGGGCCAGGAGGGCCGGCATCAACCCCGATTGCAGCAGGGGGCAGACCGCCAGGACCGCGTCCCAGGACCGGGCCCACAACGCCGGCCACCAACCGAGGCAACCGGCCCCGAAGGCGAGCTCATGCAGCACCCGGCCTTTGCCCGTCACCCGGGCCGGGGCATAGAGGGGGGCCCGCAATACCTCCACCCCATCCAGCCATTCCCGCCGCCAGGCCGGATGGCGATAGGCCGCGGGCACCCGCCACTCCGGGTAGTAGGGCGGCCCGGTGAGCACCGTGACCGCGTGCCCCCGGGACCGCAGCCAGGCGCCCAATTCCCCGGTATAGCGCCCGATGCCCACAAACTCCGGGGCATAATTGATGCCGTGGATCAGGAGACGCAGCGCCACCATGCTATCCTTGCCGGGGCCGGGCCGTGGCCATCAGGCAGTCCCCGGTCAGCTCCCGGTTGAGATGCCGGAACCAGGGCAACACCATGACCCTCGCCAGCAACGTCAACCCCGCGGCCACCGGCGCCGACCGCATCACCCGGTTGCTCCGGCCTTCCCGGGCGCCCAGACTGACGCACAGGGATTGGGCCAGCCAGAGAGCCGGGGTGTAGCTCTGGAGAGCCGCAACCTCATAGCCGGCCCGTTCCATGACCGCGCTGAGGGTTGCCGGAGAAAAATGCCACAGGTGGTAAGGGACATGCCAGTTGACCCAGGCGCGCCCGAAAACCCGGCGCCAGAGGCTGCCGGCGTTGGGGCAGGAGATCCAAACCTGGCCCCGGGGCCCCACCAGGCGCCGCACCTCGGCCAGCATCCGCACCGGGTCCCAGGCATGCTCCAGGACGTTGGCCAGGACCACCACGTCATAGGCCGCCGCCGGCCGGAACTCCGCCAGGGCCGCGGTGTGCACCCGGAAACCCCGCCCCCGGGCCAGCGCCGCCGCAGCTTCGTTCAGTTCCAGGCCCTCCACCTCAAAGCCGTTGTCGGCGTACAGGCTCAAACCGCGCCCCTCGTTGCATCCCACGTCCAGCAGGCGCCCGCCGCCCCGGTGTCCATGAAACCCCATGTCCCCGTCCCACCGCAGCCAGAGGCGATACCACCCGGAGGCGAAGAAGCGCTCCCTGAGGCCCCGGTAGGCGCTGTCCGGCTTGATCCCGGCATTATAGAATGTTTCGTAGAGGCCCTTGAGTTCGGCTTCCGCGGGCCGGGGCCAGGTCTGTTCCAGACCGCAGGCGGCACACTTGAGGATGGCATAGGTGCCGGGCGCCCCGAACCGGTCGTCGAACAGCCCCTCCAGGAGCACCCGGCACGACTGGCCGCAAACCCCGCAAGGCCGATTATCGCCTGGTGTCACACCCATACTATTTCTTCCTGCCGTCGCTGACCGGGACCCCTTCCGGCCCTAGCCCGCCTCAGGCCTGCATATCCTTGTATTTCTGGGACATGGGGGATTGGGGGTCCCGTAGTTCCTCCAGCTTGAGACTGATCTGGTAGTCGTAAAAGGTGTGGAGCAGGCAGTAGCGAAACCCCATGCGCCCATCCAGAAAACCCAGTTTCACAAAGTACATCCAGCAAAATTTCATCAAGGCCCGGGCCGGCAGATACCGGTAGGCCAGATTTTTCAGGAAGCGCCGGCGCTCCGGCCCCCGGGTCCGCCAGGCCCCGGGCAGCCCCTGGGGCCGGCCCGGCGCCGTCAGGGTCCGGTGGGCCTCCACGGCCTCCAGACTGGAATAGACGTTATGGCGCTCAAAATAGCGCTCGATCCCCTTGTAATCATAATGGATAAGCGGATTTTTCAGGTAGCCCGGGGGACCCTCCAGGAGCATGTGCTCGTGGACCAACCGGGCTTCATAACGTCCCCGCCCCCGCCGCAGCAGGCGCAGATTCCAGTCGGGATACCAGCCGCCGTGGCGAATCCAGGTGCCGGCGAACCAGTTCTGCCGGGCCAGGTAATAACCGTGGTGTGGGGGTGAGCCGCTGAGCAATTCGGCAATCTCCCGGGCCAACTCCGGGGTCACCCATTCATCGGCATCCACAATCAGAATCCAATCATGCTTAAAATCAACGTGGTCCAGGGCCCAATTCTTATGGGCCGAGAAATTGTCAAACTGCCGCTGGACCACCCGGGCGCCCCGTTCCCGGGCCAGGGCCACGGTCTCATCATCGCTGTAGGAATCGAACACCACGCAGTCATCGGCCCAGGCCACACTCTCCAGACAGGCGGGCAGGTTGCGCGCTTCATTCTTGGTGCAAATCAGCACCGATACCGGCGTCTTGGGGGTGTCGTGATTCATGGCTTCTCGAAGGCAGACGGGGTACGGCTCACGGTCCGTTGCCCCGCGCGGTTTCTCTGGTGCTCGTCAATGATCCGGCCATACGCCTCGGCCAGGCTCCGGCCGATCCGGGGCCACTGGAAACGCGCCTGCACCAGCGCCCGGCCCTGCTGGCCCATGTGCCTGGCCGCGTCGGGGTGATCCAGGATTTCCAGAATCTGGTCGGCCAGGGCCCCGGAATCAACCGGAACCACCCGGCCGGCCCCGCCGGCCTGCACCTCCCGCCAGATATTGACCTTATCGGAGATGATCACCGGCAAGCCCGCGGCCATGGCTTCGATGACCGCCAAGCCGAAATTCTCGGAATAGGACGGCAGTACGAACAGGCTGGCGTCCCGCAATACGGCCAGTTTTTCCGGCCCCAACAGCATCCCGGTGAAGGTGGTGCGGCCCAGCACCCCCGCTTCAGCCAACCAGGCGCGCACCCTGCCCCCCCAGCCCTCATTGTCGGGCCCGGCAATCACCAGGTGCACGTCCTCCCGGCGGCGGGCCACCGCGCCGCAGGCCCGGGCCAGAATATCCAGCCCCTTTTTGAAATTAACCCGTCCGAAAAACAGGATAATGGGCTGATCGCCGATTTCGGGATGCGCGCGCCGGAATTGACCGGGCTCCGGCATGGCCGCAAATTCCTCGAAGTCTATCCCCAGGGGCACCACCAGGCCGGGGGTTTGCAAGGTGAACGGCGCCGCCAGCTCCTGCTCTTCCGCAGTGGTGAAATGGAGCGCCGCGGCCCCCCGGATATTCCGGTGCTCAAAGAGGAGTTCCATGAGGCGCTTGCGCCCCCGGTGCCGCCGGTGGATAAACGGGTCCAGAGTCCCATGGGGGCGCAGCAGATAAGGCACCGCATATCCGCGGCAGTAGCGCCCCGCCACCAGGTCGTGAAACAGGTAGAGAGAGTGGATATGCACCAGGTCAACGGCCGGAATCTTCCGGCCCAGGCCCCGGGCCAGGGGCAGGGAAGTCCCCCAGAAGCGCGGCGCTTGAATGGGAAAGTACCGGATTTCCACGCCGTCCTGCCACACCGGCCGGTCCACCGGCACGGCCAGTTCACCGGGCCCGTCCTGGTTGGTGGTGTAGATGCTCACCTCATGGCCCAACTGCGCCACGGCCCGGGCCATTTCCCGGCAGGCCCGGGAAGGGCCGCCGTAGCGGGGGGCCAGATTGGCAATTACATGCAGAATCTTCATGACTTCGCCGGGCTCGCCGCAATTCCCCCGCCGAAACCCGGGGGCCTCTGGGCGGGGTTCCGTCTCATAGGTGCACCATCTTTTTGAATTGTCGCCACTGCGCCATTCCCGGGATATGGCTCGGGACCGCCCGCAGCCACCATACCAGGAGCAGGATAAAGACCAGGGGGACCAGCCAGGGAATGGTCGCCAGAATAACCAGACTCCCGATATAAGGCCCCAGTTCCTTAGCGAAAAACTTGCCGGAGAAACGGCCCTGATACCCCCTCAGCAGATACGGCACAAACCAGAAAGGCAGGATCAAATCCCCGACAATCATGCCCATGACAATCCCGGGCAACCCCAGGTGCCGGCCGCCCAGATAAGTCAGGCCAACCGTCAGGAGCGACGAAATGAACAGCATCTTGGCCAGGGTTTGATGCCGGTTGGTCGCCAGTAAGGGGTGGCTGCACGTCAACCAGAAGATGAATTGGCCCATGTAGATCAGGAACAGGTCCATCACCGGCTGCTCGAACGGCACCGTCTTTCTCAGCCAAAAATGATAGATATAGCCCCCGAATAAATGGAAAACCGTGATAAAGAGGACGGAGGCGACCAGGGATGAGCGCAGGATCAGGCGCACGAGGACCAGAAATTTATCGAGATCCTGTTGGGTGTCCAGGCGGGTCATCTCCGGCCAGGCGGCAAAGGAAATCTGCTCGAAGAACGAGCGAATCAGGTTGACAATGGTCCGCATGGTGGAAAACACCACTACCTGGAACGGACCCAAGACCATCCCCACCACCAGCACGATCCCTTGAATCGAAAAGGCCTGGCTGATCTGAATGAGAAAAAAATGTAAGCTCGGCTTAATGAAACTCAGGCCAAAGGAAAAATCAGCCTCCCGCAAGGAAAGAATCTGAAATTGGGGAAACTTCCGGTTGAGATCATACAGGGTCATGGCCATGATGAGTCCATAGGGAATAATTTGCAGCAGGGCAATGGCCGCCATGCCCCATTTCCACCACAACCCCCCGGCCACGAGCACCAGGCTTAAAAACTGCATGCAGTTGATCAGCATGACGCCCCGGGGCAGCATTTCCACCGCGAAGTAGACTCGGAATACGATCCCCTGGGGCAGGGAAATAAAAAACTGCAAGGCCAGCAGGGTCAGGACCAGCAGAATGGTGCGATGACTGGTATGAGTGATGTGGAGGATGGTCCCCGGGTTGAACAAATAAATTGCCGTGACGAATAATAGAAATACCACCAGCGGGATCGCCAGAAATAAGGCCAGGCCGGTGTGCAAGATCTTGCGGAAGAGCACATCATCCCGCTGCGCAAAGGCCTGGGTCATGCGGTTGCCGATATATTGCGCCCCCCCCATATCGGTGATCGCCAGATACGCGCCCATGGAAGCCAAGAGGAGCCATTCCCCGTAGATGTCCGGGCCCCAGGCCAGCAGGAACAGCGGCACCAGTAAAATTCTGGAGGCTATGTTAATAACCTGCCCCAAAAAGTTGGCGCTGATTCCTTTAAACAGTCTCTTGAACATGCTCACATACCTTGGCTCGTACCGATCAGGTTCCCACTCTTATAGCATAGTATGGGAGAAAGTTCATACTACTACCGGCTCTCCACCGGCGGCGGCATAATGCCATAAGCTTCGATGCGCCAATCATCTTGAGAACAGTTATCTTTTTACTTCTCCGGCCTGAAGTCGAATTTATCAGGGACCAATGCCTTAACTTGTCAATATCCGGCGATATCTCTTGAATTACGGCCCTTACCTCCGGACGGGCCCCCTGAAAAAACGCCACTCCGGTAACCGCAGCCGCCGGCCCCGCCCACCCGCATGGTTTCGTGGCCTCTTCCCGCGGCGCCATGGAACCAATAACTCTTACTTGCGCGCAATTCCGATTAGGCTGCCGGCATGGCGGTAACAAAAGTCGTGGGAGAACAATGCTGAGGGAACGATTTGCATACCCAGATAGAACAGTTTTCTTAATGAATCGATCAAAAGATTGTTTTTCTCCAGGAGCAGATATATGAAGGGATTATGGGGTAATATGGTTATCTGTTTGGCCCCCATCGCCGCAAATTCTTCTTTCATCAAATGTCGATTATAATCTATCTCGGGGATATTATATCCCCCCAACTTCAGGCGCTTCATTTTATTTCTCAAAGGGTGAGACCCATTGGGAACATACGAAACGATATAACCGCCTTCCCGGGTCAATGCATATTTTTTCTTGAGAAACCTCAGTCGGGCTGCATCATCCAGGATGTGCTCAATAACCCCAAAATTAAAGACCAGATCAAAATATCCCCCCAGTTCAGATGGCTCTACCTCATAAAAGTCTCCCGCGATTAATTTTATATCTAAATCCAGGCCGCAGACCTGGCGGATTTCCTTAACATATTTCTCAGCCCTGGCTAATACTTCCCCTGAGACATCAAGGCCCACACACTCGCACCCCAGTGCCGCTAATTTGGCGAGCTGCAGGCCCCCGCCGCACCCCACCTCCAGGACCCTGAGTTTTTCCAGGCGGGGGAGTTGAACGTGCTGAAAAATCCTTTTCCATACCCGGGATAGCTTGAGCTGCCGGCAGTCCCGGGGCTCGCGGATATGGTATTCATACCCCCCCTCTCGGAGTTCTTCCACCCAACTGTCGGAAACCTGCTGATAATGCTCCACCATTACCCATCCTGCCCGGGAAAAGCCCCGCCTTAAGTTCTTTGGAGATTTTGCGCCTTTTACCCTTTAGTTGGCGACATCGCCAGTGAATTTCGTTGCCTTATCCAGGTTCAGAATTTTCCGGTAGGCCGCGATCATGTTCCGGCCATAATCGGCCCAGGAAAAACCCGCCTGCACCCGCCGGCGGGCCGAGTCTCCCATAGCCCGGCGCACCTCGGGATGCTCATACAGATAGAGGATTTTTTCCTTGAGGGCCTCCACGTCCCGGATGGGCACGATGAACCCGTCCCGGCCCTCCCTGACAATATCGGCCCCCCCGGTGTTGGTGGTGCAAATCACCGGCAAGCCGCAGGCCATGGCCTGGGCCTGCACCATGGCCAGCCCTTCTTCGATGGAGGCCAAACAGAAGACCGAGCCCTGGGAGTAATACTTATACAATTCCCGTTCCGGGAAGGGACCCTGATGCCGGATGGCCGGCGAGGCCCATTGCTGCCAAAAAGGCTTGATCTCCTCGGTCATGCTGCCGATAAACCACAATTCGGCCCCGGGCAGATTCAATTCGCTAAAAGCCCGCAGTAAATAATGCACCCCTTTCCGGAGGCTGATATTGCCGCAATGAATGATCCTGAAGGTATCGTCCTGCTTGGGCGCCGGCTGGAAATGGGTCAAATCCACCCCGAACGGCACATGGATGAGTCTGGCCTCCGGAATCCCCTGTTGCACAAAGGTCTCCCGCACGAATCCTGAAGGCACGGCAATAAAATCCGCCTCCTGATACTCCCGCAATTCCCGCTCCACCACCCGGGGATGCACCACTTCTTTCCTCATCCCCAGGTTGCGATATTCTTCTTCCAGGATCTTTCTCTGGTAAAGCATGTGACTCGAACCCCGCTCCACTACCGTCTTGGCCCCCAGTTGGCGGGCCCGCCGCAGGGAATAGAGGGCGCAGCCGCTCAGCCCGGCAAAGATATCGCACCGGTTCGTCAGGTGCCTGGCGGCATCACGGTCAAATAGCTCGAATATCATATATTGGGGATTGAAGAGAGATTCCGTGAACCGGCTTATTTTCCGCCAGCCGCGATTATGAATCTCATGAATCAAGAGCGAGGTGATATTTTCCGGCTTAATTCCATACTTGACCGCCTCGAATTTTGGATAGCTGGTGATCAGCCTGGCCAGATAGTCATGATCCTGGAGCTGCTTGGCAAGATAAAACAACCAGAACCGTCCCAAAACGCTGATCGTGATTTTCACCGACGTTTAACCCCATGGAAGCTGAATTTGCAGCATGGCTCAGGCAGATGACCATTCAGGCAGAATAGGCGGCTTCCAGCATTTTGGTCAGATTGCTTTCATTGAAAATGCCGTTTTTGAGACACCGCAATCTGCCTTTCTCGGCAATGGCGGCGCGCCGCGGCTCGTCAGGCAGGAGCTCCTTGCATTTGGCAATGCATTCGTCCACGTCGCTCCAGAAAACCGCCTCTAAACCTTCCTCATATAATTGCACGTGTTCCGCGGTGCGTTCGGCGCACAATAAGCCCCCGCAATAGGGAATTTCAAAAGTCCTGGTGGTGTGCAAATCCCGATTGCCCTTGGACAGGAGACCCAGGTTGATCTTGGCCAGTTGGATGGCCTTGAGATAATCATCCCCGTAAATGGCCGGGCCTTGCCACACGGATCGCAAGGCGGACCATTCCGGCGCTTTCTGCCAGTCATTGCCGTAGATGGCCAGGGGCAACCCGGCCTGGATGATTTTCTGCAAAAATGGCCCCCTTTCGGGCATCCAGGTGCCGATAAACAGGACCTCATGGGACAGCCGCGCCCGGTCCTCGGGAGTTATTTCCCGGGGCCCCTCCAGTTCATCCACCGCCATGAACACCTGCAGCACCTTTTTCGCCCCCCGGGCGTAAGCCTCCGCCACATTGACCTGCCGCACCACGGCCAGCACATCGTAATCCGGCACCGCCTCCAGATACAGGCGCCACTTCATCTTGTCACGGCCGCCGAAGGGATCATCATTGTTATAATTAATAATCCGCGGGCATACCGGCCTCAAGGCGCTTAAGACCTTGCGCCCCACCAATTCCCCGTTATCCACGAAGGTTACGTCAAAACTGCGTTGCCGGATAATCGGCGCCATCTTATACGCCAGATAACTTTCGATTAATCCGGCCCCGGCATAATAGATTAATCTTCCTATAAAATTTCTCCAGGGAAACAGACTATACGGGTCCAGCGTCAGAACCTCGTGGCCCAGGCGCCGCAACGCCCGGGCCCGTTTGATGGCATTCCCGCCGTCCGCCCCGAGAAAAAGGATATTTAATTTGTCCGGCATGATTACTCAGCCACCAGAGAACAACTAATCTGCCTTATTTGGGTTTCAGGACCTCCGCCAGGGCGGTTTTCAGCCCTGCGACATCCTCCTCCAGGCCCCATCGATTAATAATTTCAAGGCTTTTCTGTCCCAGGGACCGGCACTGTTGGGGATCGCCCAAAACCTTCTCCAGCGCCCCCCGAAGCGCGCCAATATCCCCGGTTTTGAAAACATAGCCGTTTTCCCCAGGCTTCACCAGATCCGGGCCGCACCCCACCTGGTCGCTCACCACCACCGCCCGCCCCGCGTTCATCACCTCATTGATTACCAGCCCCCAGGGTTCGAAGACCGACGGCAACACCAGCACATCGCCCAGGTCGTAATACCGGGGGAGTTCGGTCTGATTCTTGAACCCCAGGAACTTGATGGACCCCCACGGCAAAGCCCGGGCCCGGGCTTCCAAACGCTCTCTCCGGTCCCCCTCGCCGATGAACAGGAGGTAGGGCCGCGGTTCCCGGACCCCATCCGGCGACATCCGGATATAGGCCTCCAGCAGGTCCACGCCGCGTTTTACCTCAGACAATTTGCTGGCATAGAGGATAATTGGCCGGCCCGGTTCCAGGCCCAGCTCCCGCCGCAACTGCTCCCGGTCCCCCGCGGCCGCCCGGGCCTGAGCTTGAAAAAAGCCGTTATCCACCGCGTACGGCATGGAAAAAATCCGCTCCGGGGCGATGCCGTAAACGCGGTAGTACTCGGCGTTCAGGGTCCCGATGGCCAAAAACCCATCCACGACCCGGCCGAGCACTTGAAAAAATCCCCGTTTGACCAACCGCTTCAGGTGACCCCGGGAGGCGCTGATTTGCGTGGCCTCATCCCGCACCAACACCTTGAGCCCCCGGCTTTTGGCCCGGGCCATGGCCCGCCAATGGAACCAGCGGTTATAGCCGTGGACCCAGAGGACGTCAAAATTGCCGCGGTGCAGGCGCCCCGCCAGGCCATAGTTGAAGGGCCGCCAGAAGCTCACCCGGTCTCGCCGTCCCCAGGCCGGCAGAATCTCATGGCGATAGCCCCCCACCAGGGGCACGTCCCAGGCAATCATTTTCCCGAAGCTGGGGTCGAGATAGCTTTGCAGCGAAAAATCACTGCAGAAAAAAACCGTCAGATCAATGCCGGGCTCCGCCGCGATCCGCCGCAGCAGGGGGGCCTGGTACTGGATCGGGTGGGTCACCAGGTAGGCTAAACGTATCTTAGACTCCATGGGCCTGCTGCTGCCGAAGCTCATCCTTGACCATCAAGGCGATCACTGCCGCCATCTTGGCTGTGGCCTGCCAGCCCAAGGTTTCCCGGGCCTTGGCGGGATTGCCCCGGCTGATGGCGATATCGGTGGGCCGGAATAAGTCCGGGTCGATCACCACGTGCTCGCGCCAATCCAGGCCGACTTGCGCAAAAGTCGTTTCCACAAAAGCCTCCAGGGAGTGGCTCTCCCCCGTGGCAATGACAAAATCATCCGGCTGGCCCTGCTGCATCATGAGCCACATGGCTTCCACATATTCCGGGGCCCAGCCCCAGTCCCGCTGGATGGCGATATTGCCCAGGGTGAGTTTCTCCCGGCTTCCGGAGGCAATGCGGCAGGCCGCGCTGACGATCTTTTTCGTCACAAACCGCGCCGGCCGCAAGGGCGATTCATGATTGAACAGCATCCCGGAACAGGCAAAGAGGTTGTAGGCCTCCCGGTAGTTGGTGACTTCCCAATACGCCGCGGCCTTGGCCACGGCATAGGGGCTGCGGGGCCGGAACGGGGTGCTCTCATCCGCACTGTTGGCAATATCGCCGAAACACTCGCTGGAACAGGCATTGTACAATTTGATGGGTTTGCCGGTGAACCGGATGGCCTCCAGGAGATTGAGGGTGCCCACGCTGATGCTCTCCAGGGTTTCCACGGGTTGCTGGAAGGACAGGGCCACCGAGCTCTGGCCCGCCAGGTTGTAAATCTCATCCGGCGCCGCCTTGATGAGCACCTGCAGCACACTGCGAAAATCGCTCAGGGCCATGGATTCGACTTCAACCCGGTCCCGAATCCCCAGGCGCACCAGGTTGCCGAAGGCGGATATCTGGGCATCCCGGGAGCTCCCCACCACGTGATAACCTTTGGACAGCAGGAATTGGGCCAGGTAAGCCCCGTCCTGCCCCGAAATCCCGCAAATGAGCGCTTTCTTCATAGTCCCCGCTTCAGCTCTCTTCCCTGGATTTGACCGCCTGCCGCAGAATCTCGTGGCAGCGTTCTTCAAAATTTTCGAAAGAAAAGTAATCCAGCCCCTCCGGGACCCCCCGGGGCCGCTTCAGGGCCGCCAGAATGCCGGCCTGCACCTCATCGGGGCGCCGGGGGTCCACCAGGATTCCCAAAGCCCCGCCCCGCAAGGCCTCCCGGCTCCCGTCCAGCGTGCTCCCCACCGCCGGAATGCCGCAGGCCAGGGCCTCCAAAAAGACGAACCCGAACCCTTCCCCCCGCCCCGGCATGACGAAGGCGTCCGCCAGCCGATAGTGGTCCGCCTTTTCGGCCTCGGGGATGAACCCGGTGAAGACCACCCGGTCCTCAACCCCCAGGCTGCGGGCCTTCGCCTCCAGCCGCGGCCGGTCATCGCCATCGCCGACAATCAGGTAGGCGATCTCCGGGATTTGCCGGGACAAATCCGGCAGCAGCTCCAAAACCTCGTCAAAACCCTTGTATTGTTCCTCGGGCGCCAGGCGGCCCAACGTCATCAGGACGGTTTTGCCCTTCAGCCCATAGCGCGCCGCCAACTCCTTGGACTTGGCGCCCGCTCCATAATTCCCCGGCGTTACCGCATTAGGCAGAATAAAAAATCTTTTCTGCGTTAAATGAGACCATGCCAGGAATTTCTCTCTGGTGATCTCGCTTATGGAAATAACCCAGTCGATCTTAGATAAAAAATATTTGGTGAGATTATTGCTTATGGGACTCCAGGCGTCGATCCCATAAATGATGAGAACTAGCGGCGCCCGGGTGATCAGTTTTGCCAGCCAGGCCATGGGCAATAACTTGATATGGCCGCAGCCGATTAAAGCAAACCTTGAATTCTCCTTTAATAATCTTATTACGGCCTTAATATACTTTATCCGGGTAGGTAACCCCCCCGTGATATAGGTGACCTTGGGCGGCAGGGCCTCAAGCGACTGAGACAGCCGCCGGGGCACGGCCACCACTTCCGAGACCTCCGGGGCGGCACTGAGAGCCCGGAGAAAATCCCGGTTGTATTTGGCGATGCCCCCCAGCCCGCCAAAGGCGTCCATGGCTAAGAATAAGATTCTCATGGGGTGGTGGTATGGTGCTGGTAGACGGTTTGGGCCCACGCCCGCCAATCATGATCCCCCTTGCCGCCCCCCGATCCCGAGGCCGCCGCCAGCCAGCGCTGCACCGGCACCAGGAACCCGGATTTGGGGCGCTTAAGGACGGCCTCGGGCAACGGCGTCTGCAGGGTGCCGGCCATGTCCAGTTTGCCCGGGCGCTGGTCGGTGGCCAGCAGGGGGGCGACCCGGCGCAACAGCGCCATATCCACCAGGGGCACCCGGATTTCCAGCGAGTGGGCCATGCCGGCCCAGTCAGCCACCCGCAGGAGTTGATTCCGCATATACCATACCATTTCCAGGGCCGCCACCTTCAGAAAATCTTCGGGAATCCGGGGAATTGTTGCCGCCAAACGCGCCAGGGGCCGCAGTTCTTCCCAACCGGCCCGGGCCAGGTCGGGGTCCAGGACCTCCGGCAATTCCCAGGGCATAAAGAGCCCCCGGCGCAGCAGATAGGCCCCGGCGTAGCTGCCGCCATACTCCAACAGCCCGGCATATTTCGGCGAAGTGCAATACTTCAGCCAGGGAGCGGTGACGGCACGGAACATCCGCCCCAATCCGGGAAAACCGCCGGCCAGGGACAGGGTCCGGGCCATCCGGGGGATGTCGTGAAAACTGGGATACCCCCCCAAAAGTTCATCGCCCCCCAGGCCCGACAGGGCGGTTTTCATGCCCGCGGCCGCGGCGATCTTGGCTACGAAATACATGTTGACGCCGTCGGTGGCGGGTTGGTCCATCACTTCCAGGATGCGTTGGTAATCCCTTTGAAAATCCTCCCGGGTGATCCACTGGGTTTGGTGCACCGTGCCATAGCGCGCCGCGATCTCCGCGGCATAGGAGGTTTCATCGTGCCCGCCGCCCCGTAATTCCTCAAAGCCTAACGTGATGGAGTGCAGCCGTCCCTGCTCCTGGCTGGCCAACCCCGTGATCGTACTCGAATCCAGCCCCGAGGACAGGAAGATGCCCACCGGGACATCGGCCACCAGGTGATGCTTGATACTGTCGGCCAGGGCCGCCCCCAACTCCTCCCTAACCCCGGCTGCACTGAGCCCGGATTTCCGGCCGCTCTCATAAGCCTGCTCAATTTCGCCGGGAATCGCACAAAAATTTTTGACCGCGGCGTTGCCCCGGCTATCCTGGCACAATATCGACCCCGCCGGCAGCGCCCGCACCCCCTGAAACAGGGTGTAGGGTTCCGGCACAAACCCCCAGAGGAAGAAACCCGCGTGCCCCGCGGGCTGGGGGCGGGTATCCACCGCGCCTCCGGCCACCAGGGCCTTCACCTGGGAGGCAAACCGCAGGGTCTTGCCGTCATCCGCGTAGTAGAGGGGCTTGATGCCGAAGGGGTCCCGGCCCAGGAGCAGCCTTTGCCTGGCGTTGTCCCAGATGGCAAAGGCATACATGCCCCGGAGCCGCGCCGTCATCCCCTCCCCATATTCCCGGTAGAGATGGAGCAGGACCTCGGTATCGCTGTGGGATTGAAACCGGTACCCCCGGCTTTCCAGGCCTTGGCGGAGTTCCCGGTAATTATAAATCTCGCCGTTGAACACCACCCACACGGCTTGATCGGCAGTCCCCATGGGTTGGGACCCGGCCTCGCTCAAATCGATGATGGAAAGCCGCCGGTGGGCCAAAGCGACGCGCCGGTCCTCGGCAACCCATAACCCCGCCCCATCAGGCCCCCGGGAGACCATGGCCTCACGAATTTTTACGGTTTCCTCCACATCTACCGGAGGAGCCGAGTCATGATAGGCGAAGATGCCGACAATACCGCACATTTACTCTATCTGGTCCTACAAGCAGGGTTGGGTCCAAACCACCATATGAGAGCCGCGATTTCCCATCTCAACCTCACCTGAGGCCCCGCATAATTGCCGCCAGAATCAGGGAATCCACCCGCCCATGCAGCAACCATGGCCCTGGTCCGGTTCGTAGGTTACCTGGCCAAGTCCCAATATTTGCGCAGCCAATTACCTTCCCCGCCCAAAAATCACGGTGCGCACGGTTTTCAGCAGGATGGCCAGATCCAGCACAAAGCCGATATGTTTAATATAATAGAGATCATATTTGAGTTTTTCTTCGGTCGTCTCAATGGTCAAGCCCTCGGGAAAGGTCACCTGGGCCCAGCCGGTGATGCCGGGTTTCACCAGGCTGCGATAGTCATAAAAGAGAATCTGGTCCATGTAGCTGGTGTGCGCCAGCGGCCGCGGCCCGATAAAGCTCATCTCCCCCCGGAGGATATTGAGCAATTGCGGCAACTCATCCAGCCGTAGCTTGCGCAACCACTTACCGACCCTGGTGATGCGCGGGTCATCCGGGTCAGTCCACACCGGGCCGTCGTTTTCCGCCCCCCGAAACATTGTCCGGAATTTTATGATATTAAAGGGCTTGCCCTTTTGACCCAGACGCTCTTGCCGGAAAAATACCGGCCCTTTGCTGTCCAGCTTGATCAAGAGGGCCACCACCAGCATCACGGGACTGCCAACCAGGAGAAACAGGCCCGCCATGGCCAAATCGATAAGCCGCTTCAACCGGATATAGTGGATCTTGCTGGTGTTTACACTCCAATCGAAGATCCACTTATCGGAAATATGGTCGGTGGGGAGCTTGCCCATAAGCATTTCATATACCGTGGGCATGTCAATAATGGGACAGTCATACCAGGACACCATGATCAGATTCCTGATGAGCTGGCGGGAACGCTCCCGGTTTATGGCCACCACTACCAAATTTACCTGATATTCCTGAATCAACTCCGTCAACCGGGAACAATCGCCCAGGACCGGCAGATCATCTATCTCGGTCCCCACCATCCGGTCATCGTCATCCACGAAGCCCACGAGCAGAAAGCCGCACCCGGGCTTGCTGCGGATAGCACTCACCAGGTACCGACCCGCCTTGCCGGCGCCGATGATCAGGACACGCTTGCGCAACCGCTGGCTCAGGGATATGGCGGAAAAGCCAAAGCGCCAGGCGGCCATCAGAATCGAAAAAGACACCGCCTGGATGATCATCATGCTGCGGCCCACGTAGGCGCCTCTGATGGGAAAATAGAAGATCAGAATCCCCACCAGACTGCCGATCCAGCAAACAATCAGGACCCGCACGATGCTGGTGATTTGGCGGAAATCTTTCAGGTAGTCGTAAAGATCGGCGATGAACAGGACGATAAAATAGGTAACCCCTATCAAGAAAAAGACGATTTTATATTGATACAGAAACTCCCACGGCCTGGCCGTGGTGTGGGGGTATAACAGGAGAGCCGCGGCCACCGACAGCAGATAGCACCCCGCGTCCCCGGCGATGAGCAGCACCTTCCACTGGGAGACATAGAGGTTGAAGAACTTGAACATTGGCTAGATTTGTTGCCAGACCGTCCTGTTGACATAGTCGATATAGCTGAGGATAATCCGCAGCACCTTCTTCGAGACATTGTCAACATCGTAGTCCGGAACCAGGGCGAATCGCGGTCCCCCCGCGGCATGCTGGGAGATGACGACGTCGGTGGCCTCCAGAACCCGGGGGGCTTTGAGGCCGCACATGATCAGGGTCCCCACGTCCATTCCCTCCGGGCGTTCATGTGCCTGGCGAATGGTCACCGCGGGAAAACCAAGGATGGAAGACTCTTCCGTGATGGTGCCGCTGTCGGACACCACGCAAAAGGCCTGGAGCTGCAACTTGACATAATCGAAGAATCCCAGCGGCTTTAAGAAGCGGATGCCTTCTCCCAGTTCCGCGATCCCGGCATCCGCCAATCTCTTCCGGGTGCGGGGGTGGGTGCTGACAATGATGGGTTTGCGGTAGTGATCCGCCAGGGCCGTCAAGGTGGTTAACAGGTCGTTAAAGTTCGTGTCGCTTTCAATATTCTCTTCCCGATGCGCACTGACCACCAGGTAACCTTGGGGCGTCAACCCCAGCGTGGCCAGGACCGCCGATTTTTCGATTTGCGGCTGATAGTAAGTCAGCACCTCTTTCATGGGAGAGCCGGTCTTGATCACCGTCTCCGGTCTGATGCCTTCCTGGAGCAGATAACGCCGGGCGTGCTCCGTGTGCGTCATGTTGATGTCACTGATATGGTCCACGATTTTGCGGTTGATCTCCTCCGGGACTCTCTGGTCGAAGCAGCGGTTGCCCGCTTCCATGTGGAAGAGGGGAATTTTACGCCGTTTAGCCGGAATGGCCGCCAGACAGGTGTTGGTATCCCCCAGCATCAGGACCGCCTCGGGGGTCTCTCGGGCCATTACCAGGTCGGCCTTGCTGATGACATTGCCGATGGTTTCGGCCACCGAGCCCCCCACCGCCTCCAGGAAATAGTCGGGCTTTCTGATCTCCAGGTCTTTGAAGAAAATTTCGTTTAACTCGTAGTCATAATTCTGCCCGGAGTGCACCAGTATATGGTGGGTGTATTTATCCAGCTCGCTCATCACCCGCGCTAGCTTGATTATTTCTGGCCGAGTCCCGACAATGGTCATTACTTTAACCGGCATCCTGGTTATCTCCAAAAATTTCTCTCGTTTCTATCGGTAGTTAGATGAGCAGGTCATGTTTCTTCAACAGCGCCGCGGTATCCTCGTAGTTGAGACTTGCATGCGCGGAACTGAACTCACGGGTAAGGCAAGGACCCGGAAGGTCTCCCTCCCGGCGCATCTCCGGCAACATGGGCCTGATGGTGTAATAACCGTCCTGCTTAAAACAGCGGTTGGCTTCCTCTTCGGACACCAGGATCTCGTGGATCTTCTCCCCCGGACGGATGCCGGTGACGACCGTCTCAATCTGCCGGTCCCCGATGAGAGCCCGGGCAATATTGAGCACCGTGGCGCTGGGGGCTCCGGGCACATAAGTGTCTCCAGGATCAGCCCGGCGCAACGCCGCAAAGATGGTATCCACCGCCTGGTCCAGGCTCAGGAGGAAGCGGGTCATTTCCGGAATCGTGATCGTAACCGGGCCGCCGTTCCTGATCTGCTCCTGAAACAGGGGGATCACCGACCCTCGGGAGGCCAGCACATTGCCGTAGCGCACGCAGATAAAACGGGTTTGCGGGACCATAATATTGGCCGCAATAAAGATGCGCTCTTGAATGGACTTGGTCATGCCCATAACGTTAACCGGCTTGCACGCCTTATCGGTGCTGATGCCCACCACCGTCTTCACCGGATAGCTGTTCTCTTCGATGGCCCGGGCAATATTGTAAGCCCCCAGGCAATTGGTCTGCAGGGCCTGCACCGGAAAGTACTCGCAGGTGGGCACTTGCTTCAATGAGGCGGCGTTGAACACGATGTCCGCATCTTTGAGCACCGAACAGACGTTGGCATAATCCCGGACGTCGCCGATGCGCATCTCCAGGATATTCATGAAATTGCGGTAAATCACCTCATCGGTGACCACCGATTTGGACAGGTACGAGATCCTCATGTCGTGCTGTTTGGCTTCGTCCCGGGAAAACACGATGACCTTCTTGGGGGTTCCCAGTTCCCCTGAGAGAATCCGGTGTACCAGGGTCTTCCCCAACGACCCCGTCCCCCCGGTGATCACGATTCTTTTATCGGTCAGTAGCATTATGCTTGTTCACCCATACCCAGGTTATTTTTTATACCAATCTGACGAGAGATAATGCTGATGCATCTCGGCCACCATCTCCGGCCAGGACGGCGGCACGTAGCCGGTAATCTTCCGGAACGCGGCGGAGTCCAGGGAGCGATCCA
The DNA here is from genome assembly GCA_964398095.1 of uncultured Desulfobacca sp. Classification (GTDB taxonomy): domain Bacteria; phylum Desulfobacterota; class Desulfobaccia; order Desulfobaccales; family 0-14-0-80-60-11; genus 0-14-0-80-60-11. The sequence goes on along the minus strand of CAYNMI010000005.1, from coordinate 989 downwards.
CCTTGAGGTTGCTGTCGGGAATTATCTCAATTTTTTTACTATACTGCTTAGCCACCAATTTTAACAAGTCGTATTTGGAAATGGGGGCGGCGGAGATGTGATAGAGCCCCGTCAGCCCAGGCTCGCCCAGCAGGTGTGCCTCAATGATTTTCGTAAAGGTTATCATGGGAAAGCCGCTAAAAATCGCCTGGGTGAAGCCCCGAACCTGGTTTTCCTGCGCCAGGAACCATTCCAATAACCCCAACTTGCCCCGCAGTTCATGGCAGATAATGGAGGTCCTCACCGTGAGACAACCGCCGGTGGTCACCTCCCCCAGGGCCTTGGTCCTGCCGTAAATATCCAGGCCGTTAGCCGGGTCCTCCTCCCGGTAATTGCCCCGGACCCCGTCAAAGACACAGTCAGTGCTCATTTGGATCAGGCGAATCCCGGCCAGGCGGCAGGCCGCGGCCAGGCGATGCGGGAATAAGGCATTAATGGAGATCGACATGACCGGGTCGGCAGCCAGGTCTGACTGTTTGACGATGCCGATGCAATTAACCACCACCTCCGGTTTGACTGTAGCCAGGGCATTGGTCACGCTGGTAAAATTAAAAGCATCCACATTCCCCAGACATCTATTTAACAAATCCGGAGAAAACCAGCGGCCCGCCCGCTCCTGGTCCCTGACCGTGCCGAAGACCTCCAGGCCCTCACGGCCTGACAGCCGGGTGAACATCACGTGCCCTAAGGCCCCGGTGGCCCCCAGGATTAAGACTCTGATAGGTGTGCCCGCCTTCCCCACTGTCACCCCTTTAACCCACTTTATTCTGCCGGCTCAAACTTTGTACCAAAGTTTCTTTTCAAAAGCCATAATACCCGGTTAAGAGTCTTGAAAAAATGTTTTCTCCGGCAGCAGGATTGGGGCTTGATCGCCGGTAGCCCCTGCCCTCTTAAAATGACTTTTCCAGGACTCTCCCCTAAGCGCCCTTCACCCCCTGCATCAGCACCTC
>CAYNMI010000004.1:0-28761 GCA_964398095.1 uncultured Desulfobacca sp. | reverse complement strand
AGGCCAACAAGATCGAGATCAGGAAGGCCGTTGAAGATATCTTCAAGGTCAAGGTCCTGGGAGTGAACACCGTGCGGGTGCGGGGCAAGAGAAAGCGCCTGGGGCGGACTGAAGGGATACGGCCGGATTGGAAGAAGGCCATCGTCACCCTGGCCCCGGGGGAGAAGATCTCGGGGTACGAAGGCTTATAATGTAACGTCCCGGCGAGGCAAATTAGTCTCACGCAAAGACGCAAAGGCGCAAGTAGAGGCGCAAAGATACAAATAAGGAAAAACGCAGATGGCATTGATATCCCGAAAGCCCACCTCCGCGGGGCGCCGGTTCCAGACGGCCACGGATTTTGCCGAGATCACCCGGAGTGAGCCGGAGAAGAGCCTGGTCAAGACCCTGAAAAAGACCGGGGGACGGAATAATAACGGCCGGGTGACGGCGCGGCACCGGGGTGGCGGACACAAGCGGCGCTATCGCCTCATCGATTTTAAGCGCAACAAGCTGGAGGTTCCGGCTAAGGTGGCCACCATCGAATACGACCCCAACCGCACCACCCGCATCGCCCTGCTCCATTATACGGACGGGGAGAAGCGCTACATCCTGGCGCCCCAGGATCTCAGGGTGGGGGACATGGTGGTCTCCAGTCCCGAAGCGGATATCAAGCCGGGAAATGCGCTGCCCTTGCAGAACATTCCCACGGGCACCCTGGTGCACAACGTGGAGTTGAAGCCGGGGAAGGGCGGCCAGATGGCCCGGGCCGCGGGCTCCTACGCCCAGTTGATGGCCAAGGAAGGCAAGCAGGCCCACCTGAAGCTGCCGTCCGGCGAAGTGCGGATGGTGCCGGTGGACTGCCGGGCCACCATCGGGCAGCTCAGCAACGTGGAGCAGGAGAACGTCTCTCTGGGGAAGGCCGGGCGGAAACGCTGGACGGGGAAAAGACCCCACGTCCGGGGCGTGGCCATGAACCCGGTGGACCACCCCATGGGCGGCGGCGAAGGCAAGTCCTCGGGCGGCCGGCACCCGTGCACCCCCTGGGGCGTGCCCACCAAGGGATATAAGACCAGAAAACCCAAAGCCAGTGACCGGTATATCGTCAAACACCGGTCGAAGAAGTAGAGGGGAAGATTGTGGCCCGTTCACTGAAAAAGGGACCTTACGTGCAGGACAGCCTCCAGGCCAAGGTGTATAAGGCCCGGGAGACCCAGGATCGCAAAGTGATCAAGACCTGGTCGCGGCGGTCCACCATTACTCCGGAATTTATCGGATTAACCCTGGCGGTCCATAACGGCAGGAAGTTTATTCCGGTATACGTCACCGAAAACATGGTGGGGCACAAGTTAGGGGAGTTTTCCCCCACCCGGCACTTCGGGGGCCACGCGGGGGACCGCAAAACCAAAATGGGTAAGAAGTAGCCATGGAAATCAAGGCGAGCGCCAAATATCTGCGGATCTCACCCCTGAAGCTGCGGCTGGTGACCCGGACCATTTCCGGCAAGAAGGTGGAAGAGGCCCTGGCGATGCTCCAATTCATGCCGCAGCGCGGGGCGCGGCTGGTGCGCAAGGTGGTCATGGCGGCGGTGGCCAATGCCGAGCAGCGGCCCCAGATAGACGTGGATACCCTGGTAATCAAAGGCGTCCAGGTGGACGGCGGCCCCACCCTGAAGCGCTTCCAAGCGCGAGCCATGGGTCGGGTGAACCGCATCCGCAAGCGCAGCAGCCACATCACCGTGGTCCTGAAGGAAGGGACCGGGAAATGATTAGAACAGTGGTGAGTGGTTAGTGCCTATTTTTGGGGACTTTGGGTTTTCAATGCTGTCAACTGACTACTGACCACTGACTACTGAGAATTGGGAACTGTAAGATAAGGAGGTATGGATTGGGCCAGAAAGTTCACCCCATCGGTTTCCGTCTGGGGAGCTATCGAAAATGGGATTCCGTTTGGTTCGCCCGGAAGGATTTTGCGTCCCTGGTGCTGGAGGACCGGAGGATTCGCGAGTTCATCAAAGGGGATAAGGAACTCAAAGGGTCGGGGATCGCCGGAGTGGATATCAAACGGGCGGCCAATAAGCTCACGATTAAAATCCATACCTCCCGGCCGGGCATGGTGATCGGCCAGAAGGGTAAAAAAATCGAGGATCTGCGCCGCCGGATGGAGAAAATGGTGGGGCGGGAACTCGTCATCGACGTGCAAGAGGTGCGCAAACCCGAGATCAACGCCCAGTTGGTGGCGGAAAACATCGCCCAGCAACTGGAGCGCCGGGTGTCGTTCCGGCGGGCCATGAAAAAGGCGGTGGGCCAGGCCCTGAAGTTCGGGGCCAAGGGCATCAAGATCCGCTGCAAGGGCCGGCTGGCCGGGGCGGAAATCGCCCGGCAGGAATGGTACCGGGAAGGCCGGGTGCCGCTGCACACCCTGCGGGCCCTGATTGATTACGGGTTTGCCGAAGCCAGGACCACCTATGGGATCATCGGGGTGAAGACCTGGATTTTCCATGGCGAAGTCCTGAGCGCCGAAGAAGGCATGAGCTTCTAGGACAGTGAGCAGTAAGCAGTGAGCAGTGAGCAGTGAGTAGTGAGTAGTGAGTAGTGAGTAGTGAGTAGTGAGCAGTAAAAAAATTTGGCTTACCGGCTTGAAGTCCCCCTGTAAAAAGGGGGCGGGATAAGGATAGAAAAATGCTAGCACCAAAACGGGTAAGACATCGGAAAGTCATGCGGGGCCGACGCCGGGGCAAGGCCACCCGGGGCAATTTCGTAGCCTTCGGGGATTTCGGGCTGATGGCCGAGGAATGCGGCTGGATCACGGCCCAGCAGATCGAGGCGGCCCGGATCGCTATCACCCGGCACGTAAAGCGGGGCGGACAGATCTGGATCCGGATCTTTCCGGATAAGCCCTTCACCAAGAAACCGGCGGAAACCCGCATGGGGAAAGGGAAGGGCGGTCCGGAGGGTTGGGTGGCGGTGGTGCGGCCCGGTCTCATCCTCTACGAGATGGCCGGCGTGGACCGGGCGACGGCCAAAGAAGCCATGCGCCTGGCCTCCCACAAGCTGCCCATCCCCACCAAATTCGTGGAGCGGGAGCAGCCGGCGGCGGAGGCGAGCGTATGAAGGCCGCGGATTTACGGGACCTGACCCGGGAAGATCTCGAAGCCAAGTTGAAAGAGGTCTCGGAAGAGCTCTTCAACTTGAACTTCCAACATAGCCGGCAGCAATTGGATAACACCGCCCGACTGGGGCAGGCCCGGAAAGACCTGGCCCGGATCAAGACGGTGCTGAGGGACAAGGCCGGGGACTAGCCCGGGGAAGTAAAAGGGCACCGGAAGGCGAGAAGGATTAGTTTCTCGCAAAGGCGCAAAGGCGCAAAAGCGAGTTAAATTTCCAGCTTAGGGGCTGGTGGCGTAAGAGGTTAGGAATTTATGGACAAGCAACGCGGGGTGCGCAAGACCAGGATCGGGCTGGTGGTCAGCGACAAGATGGACAAGACCGTGGTGGTGGAAGTGAAACGCCTGGTGGCCCACCCCCTCTATCATAAGATCATCCGGCGCCGGGCCCGGATTAAGGCCCATGACCCCGGCAATGCCTGTCAGGTGGGCGACAAGGTGCTTTTGGAAGAGACGCGTCCCCTGAGTCGGGACAAACACTGGCGGGTCAAGCAAGTCCTGGAGAAGGCCCAATAAGGGCCGGGGCGTGAGGATAGAATCATGATCCAGGTTCAGACAAAATTGACGGTGGCGGATAACTCCGGCGCCAAGAAGGTATCCTGCATCCGGGTCCTGGGAGGCACCAGGCGGCGGTACGCCCGGGTGGGTGATATCATCATTGTGGCGGTCAAGGAGGCGTTGCCCCACTCCAAGGTGAAAAAAGGCGACGTGATGCGGGCCGTGGTGGTGCGCACCGTCAAGGAAACCCGGCGGCCCGACGGCTCCCACATCAGATTCGACGATAACTCGGCGGTACTCATCACCCCCCAGGGCGATCCCATCGGCACCCGCATCTTTGGGCCGGTAGCCCGGGAACTCCGGGCCAAACGCTTCATGAAAATCATTTCCCTGGCCCCGGAGGTGCTCTAATGGCTAAATACAAGAAAGCCCCGGAGCCGGTGAAGATTCGGTTGAGGAAGAACGATCTGGTGGAGGTCACCACCGGCAAGGAGCAAGGCAAGACCGGCAAGATTTTGAAGGTGATTCGGGGCAAGAACCAGGTGCTGATCGAAAAGGTCAATCTTATCAAGCGGCACACCCGGCCCAGCCCCACCACCGGGCAGGGGGGGATCGTGGAGAAGGAAGCGCCGGTTTACGTCTCCAAGGTGAAGCTCATTTGCCCCAAATGCGCCACCAGCACCCGTTTTCGTATAACCGTGACCGGGGAAGGCAAGAAGGCCCGGGTATGTCTGAAATGCAAGGAATTGATTGATGGCTGATAAAGGATCTGGCAAAGACAAGGCCAAGGCGGCTCCCAAGGGAGGCGGCAAAGCGGCTGAGAAGAAGGCGGCTAAAGGGGCGGCCAAAGCGGCAGAGAAAGCCGCGGCCCCGCCGGCCCTGATGGGGACGCCGCGCCTGTGGGAATACTATCGGAGCGAGTGTGTGCCCCGGATGATGCAGGAGTTCCGGTACAAAAGCCCCATGCAGGTGCCGCGATTGCAGAAGATCGTAGTCAACATCGGGCTGGGGGAGGCCATCCAGAACATTAAGCTGCTGGAGTCGGCCTCCGCGGAACTGGGGGCGGTCACCGGCCAAAAGGCGGTGGTGACCCGGGCCAAGAAGTCCATCGCGGCGTTCAAGCTGCGGGAAGGTATGCCCATCGGCTGCATGGTCACCCTGCGCCGGAACCGGATGTACTACTTTTTCGACAAGCTGGTGAACGTGGTCCTGCCCCGGGTGCGGGATTTCCGGGGAGTGAGCGAGCGGGCCTTTGACGGCCGGGGCAACTACACCCTGGGCATCAAGGAGCAGATCATCTTCCCGGAGATCGACTACGACAAGATCGACAAGGTCAAGGGGATGAACATCACCATCGTCACCAGCGCCCCCAACGATGAAGAAGGGAAATTCCTGTTGAATCTGTTGGGTTTGCCCTTTAGGAAATAATCGGGGGAGGGCGGATTAAGGCCGCCCCTACGGAGATCAGGATGGCCAAGAAATCGTTAATAGCAAAAGCAAAGCGCGAACCCAAGTATCCGGTGCAGAAATACCACCGCTGTCCGTTGTGCGGCCGTCCCCGGGCGTTTCTCCGGCGGTTCGGCATCTGCCGCATCTGTTTTCGCAGCTTGGCCCTCAAGGGAGAGATCCCCGGGGTCACCAAATCCAGTTGGTAGGGTACATCATGAGCATGACCGATCCCATCGCCGATATGTTGACCCGGATTCGCAATGCCGGGGGGGCGCGGTTCGACAAGGTTGATATTCCGGCCTCCCGGATGAAGATCAACCTGGCGCGCATCCTCAAGGAAGAAGGGTTTATTAAAAACTACAAGGTCATCAAAGATAATCGCCAGGGCATTCTGCGAGTCTATCTCAGGTACAGCGAGCATCAGCAACCGCTCATCCAGGGCTTGAAACGGATCAGCAAACCCGGGCGCCGGGTTTATACCGGCCATGCCGAGCTTCCCAAAGTGCAGGGAGGCCTGGGGGTGGCAGTGATTTCCACCTCCCAGGGGGTCATCACCGACCGGCAGGCCCGCAAGCTGAACGTGGGCGGTGAGGTCTTGTGCGAGATCTGGTAAAGGTAAAGATATGAGCCGCATCGGAAAGCAACCGGTGCCTTTGCCCAAAGGGGTGAAGGTCAAGTTGGAAGAGGGCAGGTTGATAGTCACCGGCCCCCGGGGGACGCTGACCCAGGTGATGCCGCCCCGGGTCAAGCTCAACATCGGGGCCAAAGAGATTACGGTGGAGCCCCAGGATGACGGCCGGCTTACCCGGTCTTACTGGGGCCTGGCCCGCACCCTGACGGCCAACATGGTCACCGGGGTGAGCGACGGGTTTACCAAGGTTCTGGAACTGGTGGGCACCGGCTATAAGGTGGAAGCCAGGGGCGACACCCTGGTGTTCAACGTGGGCTACTCCAACCCGGTGGAGTTTCCCCTGCCGAAAGGGATCACCGCCAAGGTGGAAAAGGCCAACCGCATTGAAATCACCGGCGCCAACAAGGAAGAGCTGGGCCAGACGGTGGCGGTGATCCGGAGGCTCAGGCCACCGGACCCCTATAAGGGCAAGGGGATCAAGTTTGCCGGGGAAGTGATCCGCCGCAAGGTGGGCAAGGCCGGCGGCCGTTAAAGGAACATGAGTCTCACGCAAAGGCGCAAAGACGCGTTAAAGGAAAATTAGGTTCACGCAAAGGCGCAAAGACGCAAAGACGCAAAGACGCGAAGGACACAGGTGACATGAACCCCAAAGAAGCGGCGCGGCTGAAGCGGAAACAACGGATCAAAAAGAAAATCGGGGGCGGGGAGCGCTTAAGGCTCTCGGTCTTCCGGAGCTCTAAGCATATTTACGCGCAGATCATCGACGATGGCAAAGGCCAGACCGTGGCGGCGGCCTCCACCCTGAGCGGCGAGCTCAAGGACCAGTTGAGCGGCGTGAAGAAAGTGGACGCGGCCAAGGCGGTGGGGAAGCTCCTGGCGGCCAAAGCCAAGGCGCAGGGCATTGACAAGGTGGTCTTCGATCGCAACGGCTTTCTCTACCACGGCCGGGTGAAAGCCGTGGCGGACAGTTGCCGGGAAAGCGGCCTGGAGTTCTAAGTGGAGTAAGCAGTAAGCAGTGAGCAGTGAGCAGTAAGCAGTGAGCAGTGAGCAGATTTACAGGATGGTGCTGTGCTGCTTACGGCTCACGATAAAAGGAGATAAGCTTGTTCGAGTCAGAGGCAACGGAATTAACCGATAAGGTGGTGAGCATCAATCGCGTCGCCAAGGTGGTCAAGGGCGGACGCCGGTTTCGATTCAGCGCCATTGTGGTGGTAGGCGACGGCGCCGGACGGGTCGGCGCCGGGCTGGGCAAGGCCCACGAAGTGCCGGAAGCCATCCGCAAGGCGGTGGAGCAGGCCAAGAAGTCCATGATCACGGTCCCGATCCTCAACAGCACCATCCCGTACCAGGTGGTGGGGGAATTCGGGGCCGGCCGGGTCCTCTTGAAGCCGGCGTCGGAAGGGACCGGGGTGATCGCCGGCGGCCCGGTGCGGGCGGTGGTGGAAGTGGCGGGCATCAAGAACGTCCTCACCAAGTGCCTGGGCTCCCACAACCCGCACAACGCGGTGAAAGCCACCATGGTGGCCTTGAAGATGCTGGCGTCGCCCGAGGACGTGGCGGCCCGGCGCAACCGGCCTCTGGCGGAAATATTGGGATAGTGAGCAGTAAGCAGTGAGCGGTGAGCAGTAACCACAACTCTGTCAATCGGCTCGCAACTCACTATAAAGGAAAGACCATGATCCTGGAAATAACTTTGAGAAAAAGTCCCATCGGCCGGCCGCCGAAGCACCGTGTGACCCTGAAGACCCTGGGGCTGACCCGCTTGCAGAAGACCGTGCGGCACCGGGAAACTCCTGCAATCGCCGGCATGGTGCGCCAGGTGGAGCACCTGCTCCAGGTGCGGCAAGTCCCCGAAGGAGAATAGCAGATGCGCCTTTCAGAACTTACGCCCAGCCCGGGGTCCAAGCATAAAAAGAAACGCGTGGGTCGCGGTCCCGGTTCGGGTTGGGGCAAAACCGCGGCCCGGGGCTTCAAGGGACAGAACTCCCGCGCCGGCGGCGGCACCAAGCCGGGGTTTGAGGGCGGCCAGATGCCCCTGACCCGGCGAATCCCCAAGCGGGGCTTCACCAATATCTTCCGGCAAGCCTACACCATCGTCAATATCCGGGACCTCAACCGGTTCCCGGCGGACACGGTGGTGGATAAAGACGCCTTAAAGGCCGCCGGCCTGGTAAAAAACCAGGTGCAGCGGATCAAGCTCCTGGGCCAGGGCGAGGTGACCGTGCCGCTGGTGGTGAAGGTGCAGGCGGTGAGTTCCCAGGCCCGGAGCCGGATCGAAGCTGCCGGAGGGCGAGTGGAGGTCATCTAAGTGTCCGCCTTCTCCAGTATCGCCAAGATCCCGGAGCTGAAACGCCGCATCATCTTTACCCTGTTGATGCTGGCGGTTTACCGCCTGGGCTGCCAGGTCCCCACCCCGGGAATCGATACTGCGGCATTGATGCGGTTTTTTGCGGCCCAACGGGGCACGATTTTCGGGTTATTCGACATGTTCTCCGGCGGCGCCCTGCAGCGTTTGAGCGTCTTCGCCCTGGGGATCATGCCTTACATCAGCGCCGCCATTATTATCGAACTCTTGAAGGTCGTCATCCCCGCCATTGACAAGCTCTACAAGGAAGGGGAGGCGGGGCAAAAGAAGATCAAGCAGTACACCCGGTACGGGACGATAATCATTTCCGCCATCCAGGGAATCGGGATTGCGGTGGGCCTGGAGAGCATGACCACCGGCTCCAGCCACATGTCGGTAGTGTTGCATCCCGGCTGGCCCTTCCGCCTGATGACCGTGCTTACCTTGACTTCGGGGACCGCATTTATTATGTGGCTGGGGGAGATGATCACCGAGCGGGGCATCGGCAACGGCATCTCCCTGATTATCTTTGCGGGCATCGTAGCCCGCATGCCTTCGGCCATCATCAGCAGCGTCAGCCTGGTGAAGACCGGTGAGATCATGCCTGTCCTCATGGCGCTGCTGTTAATAGTGATGGTATTGGTGGTGGGTTTCATCGTCTTTATGGAGCGGGGTCAGCGGCGCATTCAGGTCCAGTACGCCCGCCGGGTGGTGGGGCGCAAAATGTACGGCGGCCAGAGCACCCACCTGCCCTTGAAGGTGAACACCTCCGGGGTTATTCCGCCCATTTTCGCGTCGTCGCTGCTGATGTTTCCGGCCACGATCGCGGGTTTTGTCCACAACGAGTGGGTTAAATGGGCGGCGGACGCCATGTCGCCGGGGGGTCTGTTTCACGAAGCCGTCTATGTGGCCCTCATCGTGTTTTTCTGCTATTTTTACACCGCGGTGACCTTCAACCCGGTGGATGTGGCGGATAATCTGAAGAAATGGGGCGGCTATGTTCCGGGCCTGCGGCCGGGGAAGCCGACCTCCGACTATATTGACCGCATCCTGACGCGCATTACCCTGGGGGGCGCCATCTATGTGTCGGCCGTGTGCGTGCTGCCCTCCATTCTGATCCGGAAGTTCAATGTTCCCTTTTACTTCGGTGGTACGGCCCTGTTGATCGTGGTGGGGGTGGCCATGGACACCATGAGCCAGATCGAATCGCATTTGCTCACTCGCCACTATGAGGGCTTCATGAAAAAACGCATGAGCCGGGTACGGCGTTGACTTCAAGAAGGAGGAAGCTATGAATCTGATCCTGTTGGGCGGCCCAGGCGCGGGCAAAGGCACGCAAGCCAAGAAACTCATTGACAAATTCCAGATCCCCCAGATTTCCACCGGCGATATCCTCCGGGCGGCGGTGAAAGAAGGGACGGAAATGGGCAAGAAGGCCAAGGAATACATGGATGCCGGGAAACTGGTGCCCGATGAAGTGGTCATCGGCATCATCAAAGATCGTCTGGCCCAGGCGGACTGCAAAAAGGGGTTTATCCTGGACGGCTTTCCCCGGACGGTGCCCCAGGCCGAAGCCCTGGACAAGGTGCTGGTCGCCCTGAGCTCCAAGATCGACCACGTGGTCAGCATCGACGTGGACGAAGAAGCGCTGGTGACCCGCCTCACCGGGCGGCGCACCTGCAAAAGCGCGGCTTGCGGCCAGATGTTCCACGTCAAGTTCACTCCCCCCAAGAAAGAAGGGGTGTGCGACAAGTGCGGCGGCGAGCTCTACCAGCGGGACGACGACAACGAGACCACGGTGCGTTCCCGGCTGGCGACGTACAATCAGGCCACCGCGCCCCTCATCGGCTACTACAGCGCCAAGGGCCTGGTCCGGCCGATCAAGGGCGTGGGAAGCATCGACGACATCTTCAACCAGATTGTGAACATCGTGGCGGGAGCCTCGGGCTGTAGCTGCGGCTGCAAGCATTAAAGCCCGGTGACGGCCTTGGCGTCTTCAGGAAAAAGTCTCGGGCCAAGCGGGCTGAAAGAAATAGCCACACGCCAAGGCGCCAAGACGCAGAGGTGAGTAAGTAGCCCCACGCCAAGGCGCCAAGGCGCAGAGGTGGGTAAGTAGCCTCACGCCAAGGCGCAAAGACGCAAAGACGCATTATGATATTGTTAAAATCCCTCCAGGAGATCGCCAAGATGGAGGTGGCCAACCGCATCGTGGCCGAGATCCTGGAGGGGGTGAGAGAAAAGGTTCAGCCGGGGATCGAAACCCGGGAATTGGATGACGCGGCGGAAGCGATGTGCCGCCAGCGCCAGGTGCAGCCGGCTTTCAAGGGCTACCGCGGCTATCCCCGGTCCATCTGCGTGTCAGTGAACGAGGAGGTGGTCCACGGGATTCCCGGACCTCGGAAGCTGAAAGCCGGAGACCTGGTGAGTCTGGATTTCGGGGTGAAGTACGACGGCTACTACGGGGATGCCGCCATTACCGTGCCGGTGGGGGAAGTGGACCCTAAGGCCCGGGCCCTGATGGAGGCTACGGAGAAATCCCTGTATGCCGGCATTGACCAGGTAAAGGCGGGGAACAGCCTGTCGGACATCTCCCATGCGGTGCAAACCGTAGTGGAAGGCGCCGGCTTCGGGGTCGTCCGGGAGTTTGTGGGGCACGGCATCGGCCGGTCGCTGCATGAAGACCCGCAGATTCCCAATTTCGGGCCGCCGGGCCGGGGGCCGAGATTGCAGGTGGGTATGACTTTGGCCATTGAACCCATGACCGCCATGGGTTCCTGGCAGGTGCGGATTTTAAAGGATGGCTGGACCGCGGTAACCCAGGACGGGTCGTACGCGGCGCATTTTGAACACAGCGTGGCGTTAACGGAGAACGGCGTCTTGATTTTGAGCCGGCTCTAATTTATATCTTAATAACCATTTGAAATAACTGTAAAGACACGGTAGATGCCTAAAGAAGACGCCATCGAAGTTGAAGGGACGGTTATCGAGCCGCTGCCCAATGCCATGTTTCGGGTGGAGCTGCCCAACGGGCATAAGGTGCTGGCTCATATTTCCGGGAAGATGCGGATGCACTACATCAAGATTCTCCCGGGAGACAAGGTAATCCTGGAATTGTCGCCCTATGACTTGAGTCGGGGGCGTATCGTCTACCGGGTTAGATAGGACAATGCCATGAAGGTCAGAGCCTCAGTCAAACGGATGTGCGCCAAATGTAAGATTATTCGCCGCAAACGCGTGGTGCGGGTGATCTGCGAAAATCCCAAGCATAAACAGCGTCAAGGCTAAGAGGGAGGTAAGGAATTGGCCAGAATCGCCGGGATCGATTTACCCCGAAACAAGAGAATCGAGATTGCCCTCACGTATATTTTCGGCATCGGGCGCACCACTGCGGCGCGGGTGCTCCGGGAAGCGAAGGTGGACCCCGGCACCAAGACGTCCGACTTGAACGATGGCGAAATCACCAGCATCCGGCAGGTGATTGACCATACCTTAAAGGTGGAAGGGGACCTGCGGCGGGAAGTCTCCATGAATATTAAACGCCTGATGGATCTGGGGTGCTACCGGGGGCTCAGGCACCGTCGCGGGTTGCCGGTCCGGGGTCAGCGGACCCATACGAACGCCCGGACCCGCAAAGGCCCGCGGCGCAGCGTCGTGGGCAAACGGAAGAAGGGTTAAGGAGGGGTGATGGCCAGACCGCAGTCACGCACCAAGAAGAAGAAGGAAAAGAAAAACATCCCCGTGGGGGTGGCGCACATCAAGGCCACTTTCAACAATACGTTGGTGACCATCACCGATCCGGCGGGCAACGTGATATCCTGGTCCTCGGCGGGGGTCCAGGGGTTTAAGGGGTCCCGGAAGGGGACGCCCTTCGCGGCGCAATTGGCGGCCCAGGACGCGGCCCGGAAGGCCATGGATCACGGCATGCGTAACGTGGATGTGTTTGTCAAAGGTCCGGGAGCGGGCCGGGAAGCGGCCCTGAGGGCCTTGCAGTCAGCCGGCCTGAGTGTCAACCTGATACGGGATGTCAGCCCGATTCCCCACAATGGCTGCCGCCCTCCCAAACGTCGTCGGGTTTAAGGACGGGTAAGAATCATTAGTTTCATGCCAAAGCGCCAAGGCGCCAAGAGGTAAAGACAGTGGCAAGATATGTGGGAGCAGTTTGCCGGCTTTGTCGCCGGGAGGGGATGCAGCTCTATCTCAAAGGAGATCGCTGTTACACGGATAAATGCGCCATCGAGCGGCGTCATTACCCGCCGGGACAGCATGGCCAGCGGCGGAGCAAACTCTCCGACTACGGGTTGCAACTCCGGGAGAAGCAAAAGGTAAGACGGATTTACGGCGTGCTGGAGAAGCAATTCAGCAGTTATTTCGAGAAAGCCGAACGTCAGAAAGGGGTTACCGGCACCAACCTGCTGGTTTTCCTGGAACGGCGTTTGGATAACATAGCTTATCGGTTGGGGTTTGCCAACTCGCGGACCCAGGCCCGGCAATTAGTCCGCCATAACTATATCATGGTCAACGGCGCCAGGGTCAACCTGCCTTCCTATCTGGTAAAAACGGGGGATGTGATTCAGGTAACCGAGAAAGGCCGCAACCTGCCATTGATTCGGGACGCCATGGAGGCGGTGGCTCGGCGAGGCTGTCCTCCCTGGCTGGAGTTCAACAAGGAAGAGGCCCAAGGGCGGGTTATCATGTTCCCCACGCGGGAAGATATCACCATGCCGATCCAAGAACATCTTATCGTGGAGCTTTATTCCAAATAGCACCATGATCCTTTATGTGCCAAATTCTCTTTAGGGGCCGGAACGCATGTGCGGGACACCAATTTTTCGTCGGGCCGGCAAAAACCGGCGGGAATTTTGGGACATAAAAGCCCAAGTGGTTTTCTGAGGAGCCATGATCCAAAAGAACTGGACCGAGATTATTAAGCCCAAACGGCTGGAAGTTGATAGTGAGACCCATAATCGGTTTTATGGCAAGTTCGCCTGTGAGCCTATGGAACGGGGCTACGGCACCACCTTGGGGAACGCCCTGAGGCGGGTCTTGCTTTCCTCCCTGCGGGGATCGGCTATTACTGCGGTCCGCATCAAGGATGTCTATCACGAGTTTTCGGCCATCCCCGGGGTAATGGAAGACGTCACCGAGATCCTTCTCAACCTCAAACAGGTGCGTTTGAAGATACTTTCGGAAGGGGCCAAGATGCTGCACCTGGAGGCCCATGGCCAGGGAGAGATCAAAGCCAAAGACATCCAGACGGATGGCATGGTGGAAATCCTCAATCCCGACCATCACCTCGCCACCCTGGCGGCGGACGGCGAGTTAGTGATAGAGATGACGGTCAGGGCCGGCAAGGGCTATGTGCCCGCTGAGGCCAATAAAGACGAAGATCAACCCATCGGCTATATTCCCCTGGACGCCAGCTTTTCGCCCATCCGCAAGGTGAACTATGTGGTGACCCAGGCCCGGGTGGGGCAGCGGACTGACTATGATAAGCTGACTCTGGAGGTCTGGACCGACGGCAGCATCACCCCGGAAAACGCCATCGCCTATGCCGCCAAGATCCTGAAAGAACATCTGAGCATGTTCATCAACTTCGAAGAGGAGCCCCTGGGCCTGGAAGAGAAGTCCCAGGAAGAGCCGCCGGCCTTTAATGAGAACCTCTACCGGAGTGTGAATGAACTGGAACTGTCAGTGCGGGCGGCGAACTGCCTCAGGAACGCCAATATCCGCTATATCGGCGAGTTGGTCCAGAAGACCGAGCAAGAGATGCTCAAGACCAAGAATTTTGGTCGCAAATCTCTCAATGAGATCAAGGAGATTCTCATTGAGATGGGGCTGCACCTGGGGATGAAGCTGGAAAACTTTGCACCCCCCGAGCAGATGCCGGAAAGGAAGGAAGAGGTCGCATGAGACACTTAAAGGCTGGTCGGCGGCTGTCCCGGACCACGGAGCATCGCCAGGCCATGCTCCGGAATTTGGTGACGGCGCTGTTGGACAAGGAGCGGGTGGAAACCACCCGGGCCAAGGCCAAGGAGGCCCGCCAATGGGCGGAGAAGGTCATCACCCTGGCCAAGCGGGGCGACTTGCACGCCCGGCGCCTGACCCTGGCAGTGGTGCGCTCCAAAAAGGTGGTGGCCAAACTCTTTGGCGAATTGCGGGAGCGTTATCAGGACCGCCCCGGGGGTTATACCCGGATCATCCCCCTGGGGATCAGGTTGGGCGATGGGGCTCCTCTGTCCATCCTGGAACTGGTGGACCGCCCTGAGACCCTGCCCAAGGCCAAGAAAAAGAAGGTTGCGGAAGGCTAAAGGTTTTCAAGTTCAGGGGGCAGCGACCTTGGGGTAATTGTCAAGTGGTCCCTGCCCCCGACGTTTGTCCGGGGGTCGGCGGCGGGGCGGGTGGCTCACTGAGCCACAGCCTGGGCCAGACCGGTTTTTCCCCGGCTCCGGCTCCGGTACCCCCCCTCAGGGACCTCCCCCACCCCCGAATTATATTCCATAACACTTTAATATTACTATAAATATATGTAGAGATGCAGAACTGGCAAAAAAAGGATTGACATCCTATTTTGCTTATATTAATGTGCTCCAAACGGAATAGGTATTTATGCCTATTTTGACCTGGGCAAAAGTATTATTTTCCCCTCAGTAAAATTACCTAGGCGAAAGAGGGATGCTCACGATCAGCATTGGTGGAGCATTGCCAGCCAAGCGCCCGGAGCTAAAATCTTGCTTTTAGTTCCCTTCAGGATTGTCCCATAACAAAGGAGGTTCTGGATGGTGAATCGATTTTTTTGGAGTGCGGTAGTCACCCTGGCATTAGCCTTCTCACCCAATCTGGCTCATTCAGTTCCCACGAAATGCATTAAAAAGAAGTCGTCCAACAAGACCCAAGCGCGGGTTGTAAAAAAGAGCAAATCCAGCCATAAGTCCAGAGTTAGCCGGTCGCGCGCCTCCCGGCGGGCCTCCCGGCACCACTCCCGGCGCCACTCCCGGCAGGTGGTGGAATCCTCCATGGTGCCCAGTTATAGGCGGAGTGGCGTGGCGGACACCCCACCTTTGATGAAGGTGATTCCCCAACGGGACGGCCGGTTCCTGCTGGAGCCTCTGACGCCCAAAAAGACCATTCAAACCCCGCTTTCCGAGCCGCTCAAAAAGAATGCCGGAAACGATCGGGTTTCGTCGGCCACACCGCAATACAACAAGTTTGAACCCTGGGATTTTTCCGATTTGGTTTTGAGTCGGGCCGAGGCTTACAAGCATGCGCCTTACGCCCGGGGTTGTTCTCTGGAGACCAGCTCAGCCACGGATTGCTCCGGGTTTGTCCAGTTCATCTACCATGGGTTTAAAATCAACCTGCCCCGCTCCAGTGCCCAGCAGGCCCAGGTGGGTAAAGTGGTGACGCGCCAGATGGATTTCTCTAAGATGCTTCCGGGCGATCTGCTGTTCTTCCGCCGGGGAGGTCATGTGGGCCACGCCGGCATCTACCTGGGAGAGGGCAAGATGATCCATGCCTCCACTTATGGCGTCGGCGTAACCGTCACCAACCTGCGGGAGCCTTATTACGAAAATACCTTCGTGGTGGCCAAGCGGGTCTTTGTGGTGAAGTACCCCGAATAAACGCCATTCCAGACGTAAGCGTCAACGCCCTGCCATACCGCACTCACCATCTCTCTATAAACTGCCCAGACCCGTTCGTCGGCCCCAAAGGATTTGGGGTTGGCGAGAAGGGTTGTCAAGGCCAGCACGGTTTTCCAGGTTTTCCAGACCAATTCCTTGATTTTTCGATTTTTTTCCGTTACATATACAAATCGATGCCTGGAGCGTGACTGAGTCCCGGAGCGTGGGGACCGGCCCGCTGGAATCATGAGGCAGTTTGGGGGGGGAGGATGGAGGACTGCGCCTCACTTGAAGATTGGGAAGGGCGCCTGAAAGCGCGCTATCCCATGCTCCGCTATTTCACCGACCGCGCTTTTGGGGTGGAAATCGAGTTTTTCGGCCTGAAATACTGCGTCTCCGCCGGCGACCGCGAGGTCATCCCCCCTTATAAGATCATGAACCGCTCCGCCGAGGGGGTTTTGTTGCCCCGGGTCTTCCAACAGCGGGGTATTGCCCTCAACGGTTTTTCTCCCACGGAGACCCCTTACGAAGCCTGGTCTTTCGTGCTGGACGACTCCATCAAGGGGGCCGGGGGCGCCGAACTGGTGAGCCCCATTCTTGCGGGGGTCCCGGGGCTGGTCCAGATTTACCGGGTTATCCAGGCGCTCCGGGAGTTTTCGGGGATCCGGGTGAATGAAACCTGCGGCTTTCACGTGCACCACGGGGTTGACCCGGAAAAATTCGGCAACCGGGAACTCTTCCAGTTGCTGAGGATTGTGGCGATCTTCGAAAACCATATCTATCAACTGTTACCCGAGGAGCGCCGCCAGGCCGACACCTGCCGGCCCCTGGAAATCGATCTCTATGAATGGTTTCGGCGGAATGGGTCAGAGTGGCGGGCCCCCCTGGTAAAAAATCTCTGGTATGCCGCCGGGAACCGGGATGACGCCAAGACGCCGCGGCACCGCAAACACCACCCCACCCGCTATCACGGGCTCAACCTGCATTCCTACTGGTACCGGGGGACCGTCGAATTTCGTTATTATCCTTCCATCCTGCACCGGTCGGAAGAGCTGATGCAGTGGATTATTTTCACCCAGTTTCTGGTGGAATGGGGCGCCGGGCGCCGGCCGGAACTGGACTATGTCCTCAAGCCGAATAAGTGGTTAAATACGTTATATAAGATCTACCTGGGGGCCGGTATGCTGGACCACATCCGGTTTCCCGGAGGCGCGGGAGGAAGGAAGGTTAGCCTATGACCACCTCTGGACTGCAAACCCATGATTTTTTGATGCGCTTGAAGAAAGCGGAGGATAGCCTGCCGCCCCTACTGCTGGAATTGGCGTCGGTGGTGCAGCAGATGATTGAAAAAATCGAACGGCCCCAACTGGAAGACATCCAGGCCATGCAAGGGGAATTGCGGCGGTTGATCGGCGATCCGCAGCGTCTTCGGGATATCTGCGGCACAGAGGGCCAACTCTGCGGCCAATGTCCGTTTGGCGCCTATCTGCCTTCCGGCTTTCCCTATGCTTCGGAACAGCAGGCCCTGTGCCTCCCCTGGATCGTTATCGTGCATCCGCAGACCGCTTCCCACCCCCCAGCCGCCGAGACCCCACCCCGCTAAAACCGTTTTCGGTTTTCGGTTTTCAGTTTTCGGCAAGATAATTACGGAAAATCATTATGCTAGTGGTGTGTTTCAGAATTAAAGCGACCCCGGAAAAGCGGGTCTTTTCCCCCCTTTCTTAAAGGGGGGTCAGGGGGGATTTTGGTAAGCCCTTAAAATCCCCCTAAATCCCCCTTTAGAAAAGGGGGACTTAAACTGCCAAATCCGCGCCTCTATCCTGATTTTAAGTCCAGCTAATTATGAAACGCTCCACTAGCCTGGTAACGGCTGTCATCCGCATCTGAATTCGGGATTACACCAAATTCAGATTCAGATAAAACCAACTCTAAGACTAACATACTGGATTCACAATAATATTTTATTGAAAAGCGAAAACTGAAAACCGAAAACGGTCTTATTGGGACGAAGCGGCTGCGGGTATTCCCAGGAAGGTGTGAAGGTCGTGGACTTTGGGGGAGTCGGGGCCCGGCAGATCCCATAAGACGATGAGCATGGCCCCCATGACGCCCTGGCCCCAGGAGCAGCTACACTTAATGGTGGGGGTAAGCACGGGCGGTCCCAGAATTTCGCTGAGGCGGTCGATGAAGGCGCGTCCCTGGGTGGAGGCCGGCACATTTAAAGAGGCCTGATCGCGGTAGAGGGTGAGGCAGAATTCCACCTCGTCGGCCGCCGCGACAGGATCGTCCCGGCGGGCGCGTCCTTCCACCATGGCCACCTTGCGGCGCTGCTCCTGGTTATCGAGGGCTATGTGCCAGGCTTGAGGCATGAGACTCCTGGAAGCCGCCCGTTTAAAATCCTTCCTGCCTATAACGGTCGACTGCCTTATTTGTCCAAAAAGAAGGTTTTCCGCCAGCGGTGATCGCCGGTCAGGGCATGGAGGAGCACTGCGCCCCCATGAACGGCGAGAAAGGCCACAATGAGCCACAGGCCAAGTTCGTGCATTTCCTTGATGGCGTGCACGAATCCCCCGGACTTGCGGCCCGGAGTGAGAAAGATGGCCATCAAGGTACCCGTGCCGGCCATCCAGGCAAAGACCGCCAGTCCGAAGGTTTGGGTCACCCCGGCCAAACCCTGGTGGGTGGTGCGCTCCGGCAGCCGCAGCCTCAGGAGCGTGAGGCAGTCTTCCCAGACCATCAGGAGCCGCTGGGGGGTATATGGCACCCACTGGCTGAACCGGGCCTCCCGGGAGCCGTAAAAGCCGTTCCAGATACGCCAGGCCAGGAGGAAGCTCAGGGTTAGGCCGAACCATTTATGGACACTGAATCCCAGGTGCTGGACCCGCTTGTAGTCATCGGCCCACAGCCCGGTTAGCAGGGCCAGGATGCCGAGAATTGTCAAGCCCAGGTGGATGAACCGGGTAATGTCATCCAGATCGGTGCTTTCAGGGGATATTGGCGCCTCGTTCATAAGGGGTCTCCTTATTGACGGCTGTCCAGCCGGCGCCGGCGAGCCACCCGGTGGCGGACGGCCGCTGACGCCGGGAATTCAGGCTAGACCAGCTCTTTGAGCCGGACGGCAAAGCCCGGGAGCTGAAAGGCCTCATCCACCCGGTCCAAGCCCAGGAGGGCGAAGCCTTTGCCCATCACGGCTTCTTCCAGTTCCGGGGCCACCTGCAAAATCTTGTTAAAAACCTCCAGGGCTTCATCATAGTGCTGGAGTTCCGTGAGAGTGGTGCCTTTATAGACCAGGGCTTCCATATTCGCAGGGTCATGCATCAACGCCACATTGTAACATTCCAACGCCTTTTCCGGGCGCCCGGCCTCGGTGAGCATCCGGGCCGCGTCCAGGTAAGGCTGGCGGGGGTCGTCTTCCTGGCCCTTGCGGGTTTCGATATAGGCGTTGAGCACGTGGTCGCTGCCGTCGGCGAAGGCCGGCATGCCGTGTCCGGGGAGGAGAAAATCCACCTGATAGGGGACCAGGCGGGCCAGAGAGGCGATTAGTTGCTCCATATTACCCAACTGCTTGTCGGCGTCCGCCAGGATGTTCTCCGTGGGACTGCTGGGGAACACGGTATCCCCGGAAAAGAGGATGCGGCGGTCGTGGTCGTAGAGACAGATGTCACCCTTGGTGTGACCGGGGGTGGAAATGACCTCCAGGAGATAAGGCCCCACCTGGAGGCGCTCGCCGCCCCGTAACATCACCACCTGCTCAAGGCGGCCGGATTTTTCCATGATCTGCATGAAGGGGATGTGGCGGAAATTGATATACGGCAGGGTGTCTATATGGCCGTAGACCTTGGGGGTGGACCAATCGAAGAGTTCCCCCATGCCCCCGACGTGATCGAAGTGGCAGTGGGTAAGAAACAGGTTTTCCAGTTTGGAGATATCGAACTCCTGGCTCAATTCATGGAGCAGGCCATAGAAGTTGCCGGCGTCGATGAGGGTGCGGCCCTCATCCAGGACGTAGATATTGCAGCTCATGCCGGCTTCTTCCACCCACCAGATACCTTCCAGCTTGGGGTCGTAGTCGCCCAGATGGATCATGGTTCCTCCTGATGCTTTTATATCACGCAAAGAAGCAAAGAAGCAAAGACGACAAGACGCCAAGGCGCAAAGAAGCAATCAGGTCAACCGGCCAGGGGTTGGCCCATAATCTCCTCCAGGCGCTGCACCATAGCCTGCCGGGCGCTGGCGGAAAACCGCCATTCCACCAGGAGGAGGGCGCCTTCTTCCTCATCCTGGCGGCCCCCCACCTGAATCCGGGGCGGCTCCAGCGGCGGGCCCAGGAGATCAAACAGGTAGTCCAGCAGGCGCTCGCCGTCGAAGTCCCGGCTCACCTCCAGGGAGAGATAGTCCAGGCCCATCACGGTATAAAAGAACAGGGGATCGTGATACGGCCGCTCATAAGGAGGAAAGGCGTGACCTTCCAGAATGAGGCGGCGGGGGCGGGCTTCCTGGTGCAGGATGGAGAATTTCCAGTTTCCAGGCCCAGTTGCGGTCGTCGGCATCGGCTGAATTTTACCCGGTTTGGGGCCGGATGTCAATCCGGGCCGGGGCGGGTAAGGGGTGGCTTATTGTGGGGGGTGGCAACTGTTCAAGGGAGACCAGCTAGGTTCTGATGTCGAGTTGCACTCAAAGGACTATTGCTTGTAGCCGCAGGTTTTAGCCTGCACCTGCACAGGCGAGACGCCTGTGCCACCTGCCTGTGGGCTGGTCTAAGACTTAATGGGCGCCTGCACCCAAATATCAGAGAGGCTGCCCCCAGACGCCGATGCGCTAATGGCAGGTAAATGCCGGTTTTCGGTAAGAGGGCGGACCTGTACCATATTTCACAAATCCTGCGTTTGGAGGCTTGACAGGGGGCTGGATACTAAATAAAATTATTAATTCCACAGGATTCTTCCAACAAATTCCCTCGCCTGCGGGCGAGGTCGCAAGGTAAGGTACGCACGATGAAAATGTATTTGATGACCCCGGGTCCGACCCCGGTCGCCCCGGAAACGCAATTGGCCATGGCGCAGCCCATCATTCACCACCGCTCGCCCCAGTTTATGGACATTCTGGCGGAGGTGCGGGAGGGTCTGAAATATCTGTTCCAGACGGAGCAGGAAGTGCTCACCTTTACCGCCACCGGCACCGGCGCCATGGAAGGGACGGTGGCCAATACCCTGTCCGCCGGGGATACCGCCCTGGTGGTGGACGGCGGTAAGTTCGGCGAGCGCTGGACCGAGCTGTGCAATGTGTATGGGGTCAGAGTGAATCGCCTGCCGGTGGAATGGGGCCGGGCGGTGGACCCCAAAGAAGTGGCCAAGAGCCTGGATGCCAACCCGGACATCAAGGCGGTGTTCGTGCAGGCCAATGAGACCTCCACCGGGGTGCAGCACCCGGTGAAGGAACTGGCGGAGGTGACCCGGAACCGCCCGGGCACCATCCTGGTGGTGGACGCGATCTCGGCTTTGGGGGGCTATGAGCTGCCCATGGACGAGTGGGGCATCGACGTGCTGGTGGCCGGGTCCCAAAAGGCCATGATGCTGCCGCCGGGCCTGGCGTTTGCGGCCCTGAGCGGCAAGGCCTGGGAGTTCGTCAAAAAGTCCACCCTGCCCAAATATTACTTCGATTTCAGCAAGCAGCTCAAATCCCAGGGGAAGAACCAGACGCCCTACACCTCCCCGGTATCCTTGATTCTGGGCCTGCAGGAAGTGTTGGCCAAGATCAGGAAATACGGGCTGGAGAAGATTTACGCCCACAACCGGCGGTTGTCCAAGGCCACCAAGGCGGCTATGGCGGCCATGGGGCTCAGTCTCTATTCCAAGGACTATCCCTCGGTGGTCCTCACCGCGGTGGAGGCCCCGGCGGGGGTAGACGGCCAGAAAGTGGTGAGCAAGCTTCGGGAGCAGGGTATCTGGATCGCCGGCGGCCAGGCCCAGGCCAAGGGCAAGATCTTCCGCATCGCCCACATGGGCTTCATCGACACGGTGGATCTCCTGGGCACCTTAGGCGGGTTGGAGCAGGTGCTCAATGAGTTGGGATACAAGGTGGAGCCGGGCGTCGGCCTGCGGGCCGCCCAAGAGGTTTTGACCAAGGAGGCAGGGGCATGAAAGTCCTGATCAGCGATAACTTGCACCAGGCAGGGATTGACATCCTGAAATCCCATCCCAACATTGAGGTGGTGGCCCGGCCCGGCATGAAACCGGAGGAGCTGCTGGCCGAAATCAAGGACGCGGACGCCCTGGTCATTCGGAGCGCCACGAAAGTGACCACCGATCTGATCGCCGCGGCGCCCCGCCTGAAGGTGGTGGGCCGGGCGGGTACCGGCCTGGACAACGTGGACATCCCCGCGGCCTCCAAACGGGGCATCGTGGTGATGAACACCCCCGGGGGCAACACCATCACCACCGCGGAGCACGCCCTGTCCCTCATGATGGCCCTGGCCCGGAACATTCCCCAGGCGGCCACTTCCATGCGGGCAGGCAAGTGGGAGAAAAAGAAATTCCAGGGCACCGAACTCTTCAACAAGACCCTGGGAATCATCGGCATGGGGCGCATCGGCACGGTGGTGGCGGAGAGGGCCCTGGGCCTGCGGATGCGGGTCCTGTGCTACGACCCCTTCATCACCAAGGAATTGGCGGCCAAGATCGGGGCGGAACTGGTCTCCCTGGATGAACTCCTGGCCCGTTCCGACTTCATCACCATCCACACCCCGAAGACCAAGGACACGGCCAGGCTCCTGAGCCGGGAAGCCATCAAGAAGATGAAGCCCGGGGTGCGCCTCATCAACTGCGCCCGGGGCGGTTTGATCGACGAGGATGCCTTGCTGAAGGCCTTGAAGGACGGCAAGGTGGCCGGCGCCGCCCTGGACGTTTACGAGACCGAGCCGCCGCCGGAGGGTTGGCCGCTGCGGGAGATGGACAACGTCATCTTAACGCCGCAC
Source organism: uncultured Desulfobacca sp. (assembly GCA_964398095.1). GTDB lineage: Bacteria > Desulfobacterota > Desulfobaccia > Desulfobaccales > 0-14-0-80-60-11 > 0-14-0-80-60-11. The sequence goes on along the minus strand of CAYNMI010000004.1, from coordinate 6,102 downwards.
CTGGGGGCCTCCACCGAAGAGGCCCAGGCCAATGTGGCGGTGGCCGTGTGTGAGCAGATTCTGGAACTGCTCATCTATGGGACCATCAAGAACGCGGTCAATGCCCCCTCCGTGTCCCAGGAAGCCATGGCCCAACTGAAGCCCTATCTGACTCTGGCAGAGGCCCTGGGTGCGTTCCAGGCCCAGATCAGCGAAGGCGCGGTCACCGCGGTGGCCATTGCCTATGTGGGTGAGGTGGCCAAACTGGACACCAAGCCCTTGACCCATTCCATCCTGAAAGGCCTGCTCTCCCCGGTGGTGGGGGATGAGGTGAACTATGTCAATGCTCCCGCCATGGCGGCCTCCCGGGGGATTCACATCAGCGAAGAAAAGGCGGACGCCACCGAGGATTTTGCCACGCTGATCCGCCTGACGGTCACGGCCGGTAATGAGGAAAACGTGGTGGCCGGCACCATCTTCGGAAAATACGAACCGCGCCTGGTGCGGATCAACAAGTTCCGCATGGAGGTCATCCCCGAAGGGCATATGCTGTTCATCTACAACACCGACCGGCCAGGGGTGATCGGGGCCATCGGCACCACCATCGGCAAGCACAGCATCAACATCGCCCGGATGACCGTGGGCCAGGAGAAGGAGCGGGGGCAGAATATCATCCTGCTCACCACCGATACCCCGGTGACCCCGGAATGTCTCGAAGATGTGCGGGCTTTGGAACATGTGGCCATGGCCTATCAGTTGGAGCTTTAAAGCACCGCAACAGTTGTGCGCCGGAGGTCAGCATGAGTGAGACCGAAGATAAAGGTTATACGGTCCAGGACCGGCGTTATCTCCATATGAGCGAGGCAGAGAAGGCCAAGCTCCGGGAGGAGGCGGCCGGCGGCGACGCGGCCAAGGAGGCCGCGGCTGAGGAAGCCTTCCAGGAGGCCTCCCAGAAGGCCGCGTCCGGGAGCGACCAAACCGCCCAGGATATCCCCTTGCCGGAGATCAGCTTCGCTTCCTTTATTTTTTCCTTGAGTTCCTCGGCTTTTGTGGGCCTGGGAGCGATTCCGGACCCCCACACCGGCAAGGTGGAGAAGAATCTGTCCCTGGCCAAGCAGACCATCGACCTGCTGAGCCTGCTCCGGGAGAAGACGCGGCACAACCTGAGCCAGGAGGAAGAAAGCCTCTTTGATCACCTGCTCTATGACTTGCGGATGTCGTATATCAGGGAGGCAGGCTGATTACCGGCGCCGCCGGGGGAGCGCTCCGGGTGCTCTGCCCCGCCAAGGTCAATCTCTATCTCCGGGTGGTGGGCCGCCGCCCCGACGGTTACCATGAACTGGTAACCGTGATGCAGCCTTTGACCCTGGCGGATGAATTAACCGTCAGCCGGATGGGGCGGGATATCAGCCTGGAATGCGACCAGCCGGAGCTTCCCCAGGGGGAAGAGAACCTGGTCTGGCGCGCCGCCCGGCGGTTTCAGGAAGAGACCGGCCAAAAGGCGGGGGTGCACTTGCGGCTGCGCAAGCGGATCCCCGTGGCCGCGGGACTGGGCGGCGGGAGCAGCGACGCCGCGGGCACCCTGCTGGCCTTGAATGATCTGGCCGGAAAGCCCCTGGACCACGCCCGTCTGCACCGCCTGGCCAGCCTCCTGGGGGCCGATGTGCCGTTTTTTCTGGCCCGGGGACCGGCGGTGGGGCGGGGCACCGGCACCCAACTCAGGGCCGTGACCTTACTCCCCTACTGGTATCTGCTGCTGAACCCCGGGGTGGCCTTATCCACCCGCTGGGTCTATGAAAACCTTGATCTGGCCAGCCTGCCGGGGGCGCCGGCGTCCGAGACCTGGGACCCGGAGCATCCGGAGACCTGGGTGCGCAACGATCTGGGGACGGTGGCCTTGCGGCGCTTTCCCGAGTTGGCGGCACGGTTGGCGGAGCTGAAAGATGCGGGGGCCTGGTGCCAGGGCATTTCGGGAAGCGGGCCCACCTTATTTGGCCTGTTCCCTAGCCGGGAGGCGGCCCAGCAAGCCGGCCTGAGGTTGCGCCGCACCTTCCGGGGTTGGCTGGCCGTCGCCCGGGGCCTCATAGGCCCGGAACCCGAGACTGCCTGGGAGAAGCACGTATGGACGATCTAAAAGTCTTTACCGGCAACGCCAATCGCCCTCTGGCGGAGAAAATCTGCCAGCACCTGGGGATTTCTCTGGGAGATGCGGTGGTGGGGCGGTTTTCTGACGGGGAAATCTCGGTGGAGTTCCGGGAGAATGTCCGGGGCAAGGACGTTTACGTGGTGCAGCCCACTTCCATGCCCTGCAACGAGCACATTTTGGAGCTGCTCGTCATGATGGACGCCTTGAAGCGGGCTTCGGCCCGGTGCATCACGGCCGTGGTGACCTACTACGCCTATGCCCGCCAGGACCGGAAGACCGCGCCCCGGACCCCCATTTCCGCCAAGCTGGTGGCTGATCTCATCACCACCGCCGGGGCCAACCGGATGATCACCATGGACTTGCATACCGGGCAGATCCAGGGATTTTTCAATATTCCGGTGGACCATCTCTATGCGGCCCCGGTGACCCTGGATTATATTCGGGAGAATTTTGCCGGCGACGTGGTGGTGGTGTCGCCGGACGCCGGCGGAGTGGAGCGGGCCCGGGCCTTTGCCAAGCGGTTGAATACCTCCCTGGCCATCATTGACAAGCGGCGGGACGCCACCGCCATCAAGGCCATGACCCTGATCGGCAATGTCTGGGGCAAGGAGGCCATTATCCTGGATGATATGGTCACCACCGGGGCCACCCTGACCATGGCGGCGGAACTGTTGATGCGCCACGGGGTGCGCGCGGTCCACGCCTGCGTTACCCATCCGGTGATGTCGCGCAACGCGGTGAGCAACCTCCAGGGGTCCATGGTGCGAACCCTGGCGGTGACCGATACCATTCCCCTCAGCCCGGAGGCCGCGGCCCTGGAAAAGATCCGGGTCCTGTCTGTGGCTCCCCTCCTGGGGGAGGCCATCAAGAGAATCCACAATCAGGATTCGGTGAGCTCATTGTTTGTTTAAGTGAGCAGTAAGCAGTAAGCAGTGAGCAGTAAATCACGGGTTTAACTTTTCAGGTTCAAACCTCAATTTTTGCGATCCCGATAATCCGATTCAACTCAATAAAAATACCTGGCGCCATCTTTTGAGTTTCCTTTTGAGGATTGAAATAGGGCTAAAATATCCAAGTATGTTGCTGTGGTTCTTGGAGAAACCCTATTGGAACTTCCTAACTGCTAACTGCTGATAGCTGAAGGCTTTTATGCGATTGATCGTGGGGTTGGGGAATCCGGGCCGGGAGTACGCCTGGACCAGGCATAATCTGGGATTTCAGGTGGTGGCGTATCTGTCGGAACTCTGGGGGATTCCGCTTACCCGGCACAGCCAGGCCTCGGTCTGGGGGCAGGGACGGGTGGGAGCGGCAGCCGTCATCCTGGCGCAGCCCACCACCTATATGAATCTGAGCGGCCAGGCGGTGTCCCGTCTCATGGCCTATTTCAAATTGACTCCCGAAGATTTGGTGGTCGTGCATGACGATCTGGACGTGCCGCTCTGGCGGATCAAGCTCACGGAGCGGGGCGGTCCCGGGGGGCATCGGGGGGTCCAGGACCTCATCGCCACCCTGCACACCGACGAGTTTCTCCGGGTCAAGTTGGGCATCGGCCGGCCCGCTCCCGGGATGCCCGCGGACAGGTACGTGCTGGCCCCCTTTCCGGCGGAGGACGCCGAAAACGTGGCGGTGCTCATCGAACGGGGGGTCCAGGCGGTGGATTGCCTGCTCCGGGAAGGGTTGACCGCGGCGCAGAATCGATTCCATGGCGAGCTAGCTGATTTAGTTGATTAGAATTATTTCTTGGTGGCACAAGCGTCTGGCCTGGGCCACCCTGCAGTTGTGGAACCTTGCAAACCAGGTTTTTTCTCGAGAGCCCAGGAGGGTTAAGCATGCCGCCCAAAAGGGATGATGACGACCGGGAGCGGCCCAGTTGGCGGGAGATCGATCAGCGGCGGGACGGCAGCCGCCACCGGGCGCCGGCGGCGCCCCGGGTACCGAAAAAGCAGGCGGAAAGGGTCCGCAAGCAGGCCCTGGCCCAGGCCGAGGCCCTGTTCAAGGGCAAACGGGCCCGGCCGGAATATCAGACCGACTTAAAGAAGTTGGAAGCGGCCCACGGCGGCAAAAAATTTCCGGCGCTGGCGAAGAAGTTCCTGGAGGAGTACGGGTTACCGGAAGAGTGGGGCGCCCTGACCCGGTTGCTGGATTATCCTGATGTCCCGGTCCTGGTGGAAGTGCTGCAGGCCATGGCGGGCCAGGTGGAGAAGCGCAGCCGGGTGGAGAAGCAGGGTTTTAAGGGCCGCGTCCAGGTCCTGGCCTTAACCAGCCCGCATGCGGACGTCAGGCGGGTGGCGGAGGCAATCCTGGCCGAAATTGCCTGAGGGTCTTGATAATATTGATAAATAACCGGATAAATAACTTGACAAATATTTTAATAATGATGTATTTTCTAACCTATGTTGTATGATATTTTTAGGAGGGCTTATAGCGATTAAGTAACATTTCCGCCCCTCATTAACCTCAAGGACCATTTACGGCGGCACAAGGAGGTGCTCAAATGATCAGGACTGATCACCGTGTGGTTCAAGGGGAAGCAGGCCCCTTAGACCCCCCAGATCCTCGTCTAATTCCCGAATTAACCGATATCATCACCGCCGATCCCCAGATGAAGGAGATCCTGGCCTGGCTGCCAATTTACGCCAACGCGGATCTGCCCATTCTCCTCACCGGGGAGCCCGGCACCGGCAAAGAACTGGTGGCCAGGGCGATTTGCGCCCTGGGGCCTGCCAGGCGGCGGCCCTGCCAGCGGCTCAACTGCGCCGCGCTGACGGAGTCTCTGGCGGCCAGCGAGCTCTTTGGGCACGTCCGGGGAGCTTTTACCGACGCCCGGAGCACCCGCCCGGGCAAATTCCGCTTGGCCCATGAAGGGACCCTATTCCTGGACGAAGTGGGGGACCTGCCTCTGTCGGTGCAAGCCAAACTGCTGCGGGCGGCGGAGCAGGGGGAGATTGAACCGGTGGGCGGCGACGGCTCCATGGCGGTGGATGTGCGGCTGATCGCGGCCACCAACCAGGATCTTGCCGCCCTGATTGCCCAGGGACGGTTCCGCCAGGATCTGTACGACCGGTTGGCGGTGCTGGCCATCCACCTGCCCCCTTTGCGGGAGCGCCCCGATGACATCCTCCTGTTGGCCGGGTATTTTGGCCGGGAGATGGCCGGGCGGTATGGGCGAAACCCGTGTCCCCAATTCAGTGGCGCGGCCCGGCGCCGCCTGGGGAAACATGCCTGGCCCGGAAATGTGCGGGAACTCAAGAATGTGGTCACGCGGGCGGTATTGTTCAGTGCCGGCAGCCTCATCCGGGCAGAGGATTTGTCTTTTTCTGCACATAGGTCTTTCCCACCAAAATTGAACCCGGACATGCCGGGGGGGATTCTGGCCACCCGTCCGCCCCCGGGACGTCTGCAGGAACTCCTGGAAGCCGAAGGGGGGAATATCTCCGCCCTGGCGCGCCGCATGCACGTTTGCAGCAAGACCATCTACCGCTGGCTCAAGACCTATAACATCGATCCCATGGGGGCGCGGGACGCCGCGGCATTTTGAGGAGGGTGTCATCCGTAGAGAGGGGAGGGTAGGGGCTCAACCCCTATCCCCCCCGGTTTGGTTTCGCAACAAAAAAACCGCCCTCCTTGGCGGGAAGGCGGCGGGATAACCGGGGTTGCGACGGGGACTAAAGCACGGCTTTGGCCGCGATCTTAGCTAACTCCACGATGCGGTCCGGGAAGAAGCCGAAGCCGATGATGGCGGCCGCCAGGGCATAGTTCAAGAGCCGGATGGGCAGGGTCAACTTAATGGGGGGCAGCCCCGGGTCGTCAATGAAGTAGGCGGCATAGATCACTTTCAGATAGTAATAGAGGCAGATGGTGCCGTTGACCGCGCCGATCAGGACGAGCCAGAAATAGCCGGAGTTCATGGCCGAGGTGAAGATCAGGAGCTTGCCGGTGAAGCCGATGGAGGGCGGCACGCCCGCCAGGGCGAAGAT
>CAYNMI010000003.1:0-29217 GCA_964398095.1 uncultured Desulfobacca sp. | reverse complement strand
CCAGGGGGTCCAGGTCGGTGATCTTCAGGGCGTAGGCCACCAGGCTGCCGGCCGCGGAGCCCCGGCCGGGGCCCACGGGAATCTGACGCCGCCGGGCAAAATTGATAATATCCGCCACCACCAGAAAGTACCCGGCAAACCCCATCTTCACCAGGATGTCGATCTCATATTCCAGGCGCTGCCGGTAGTCCGCCTCCGGGGGCCGGGGATGCGGGGCGGGGGCCGCCAGGCGCTCCTGCAAGCCCTCCCGGGCCTGGCGGCTCATGAGGGACTCCATGCTCTCCTCCCCGGTGGCGGGGTAGACCGGGAAATGGTAGGTGCCCAGTTCCAGGGTGACGTCGCAGCGGGCCGCAATCTCCCCTGAGGCCGCCAGCACCTCGGGATAGGGGAAGATCCGGGCCATTTCCTCGGGACTCTTGAAATAGAGCTGGTCCGTCTGGAACTTCATGCGGCCGGAAGTATTCACGGTCTTGCCGGTCTGGATGCACAACAGGACGTCATGGGCCCGGGCGTCTTCCGGCTTTAGGTAGTGGATATCGTTGGTGGCCACCACGGGCAGACCCCAGCGGGGGCCCAATTCCAATAAAGCCTCGTTGACCTTGTGCTGCTCCGGCAGGTTGTTGGCCTGGACTTCCAGGTAGAACCGATCCTGAAAGATCTCGGCGTACTCCCGGGCGCTGGCCTCCGCCGCCTTGGGGTCGTCGTTGAGGAGGTGCGGGGCCACGACGCCGTGAAGGCAGGAGGACAGGGCGATGAGGCCGCCGTTCAGCTCGCGGAGCAGTTCCTTGTCCACCCGGGGCCGGTAGTAGAACCCTTCCTGGTGGGCCCGGGTGACCAGCCGGATGAGATTGTGGTAGCCTTGAAGATTCTCGGCCAGGACCACCAGGTGGCGGTTGTCCGACTTGCCCTTCTTTTCCTGGCGGGAACCCGGGGCTACGTAGAGTTCGCACCCCAACAGGGGCTTGATCCCCGCGGCCCTGGCCTTCTGGTAGAAATCCAGGACCCCGAACATGGACCCATGGTCGGTGATGGCCACCGCGGGCATGCCGTAAGCCTGGGTCTGGGCCAACAGGTCTTTGATTCTGATGGCCCCGTCCAGCAGACTGTAAGCGGTATGGACGTGGAGATGGACGAACCGGGACTCGGACATGGTCACCTTTTCTTAAAATTTAACCTTTTAAAATGAATATTAATTAGACGGATTAACGATCAAATCGGCATCCTGATCAAACATTTTGCCAGCCGATGCCGGATATCGGCGAGTTCTCCCCTGGCATGACACGCCCTGGCCCGGTCCAGACCCGCGGCCTTGGCCCCGCCATAGGGCATGTGATCCATCCGGGAGATTTATGGGTGGGTCAGAGGTCCATGAGGGCAGGCTCCAGGCCCTGGGTTCCGGTCCGCGCCGGTTATCTCATGGGCGGGCGGCTGGAGGTTGTCAAAGGTCCTGGGACAGCCTTCAATCCGGATCAAAGACGAAGTATTCGGCCACTTCCGCTCCCCGGCCGGCGTCCGTCAACTTTTGGACGCAGTTGCGGCACAGGTATTGATTGGGGAACTTGTCCCATTTGAGGACCGGCAGGGTTCTATAGACATCCAATTTTTTGGTGGGAAACCCTTTGCCGGTCAACTCGGATTCCACCTCCACCACCCGCCAGCCGACGATTTCCCGGTGCACCGGAATCGTGCCCACCACGGTCAGGCGCTCCACCTTGGAAATCTGCAGGGGTACCGTCCGCTTGGCCTGGCAGACGGCACACGTAAAGGTAACTTTATCGCCCCACCAGATGGTGTTATACCCGTCTTTGGGGTCTTTCCGGCCCGTGAACCAGTCCACCGCCTCCTGTAAGGAAGGGGCAAATTGGGGTAAGGCCGGAGTCTCATCGAGGATGAAAAAGCGACTAAACTTCAGATCCTCGGGGTCCTGGGCCTCTTGAAAGAGGTCTTCGGCGTAGAATTCTCGCCCGGCCCTTCTTACCCGCACTTTGTACCGACGCTCGTTTACGGACAGTTGGGTTTCAATAATCTCGTAGGTCGGTTCTTCGGAGGGGGCTTTTGATTTAAGAAAATCCAAGATTCCCATGTTCATCCACCTCTATCAGGATTGAAGGGAAGGAAGCTTTGGCGTTTGGTCCTCCGTCAGGGTTAATTACAAAGCTAAGATAGGTACAGAAACCAAGAGCCGCCTTTTGATAATTAAATTCTATATTAATAGATATAAGCTAAATAATCAATTCCTTAGATACCTAAGATAATTCTTTCGCCCAGCCCCCGCAAACCGCATACACCCGAGAAGGCGGAAGACCTATTTTTAGCCGGAAATGAGCTCCTGGTCAGGCTACTCCGGAGACCTACCAGTTAGCAAGAAGGTAATACGGTAAAGATAATTTTAAGGAAACCCCGGGGAGGGCGGGGGAGGCATTGCCCTCGCCCCTCAAGGGGTTTCCTACCCTTCCCTGGCCAGGTTCAGGGCGCCGCCCACGGCCACCAGGCGGCGTTGCCGGGCCGACAGGTCCACCCGCACCGTGATCTCTCGGTCCCCCACCTTCAGGGGCAGGCGTGCCGCCCCGTCCAGCAGTAGCCGCCGCACCCCGGGCAATTCCAAAGTTTGACCCTGGGTGATGAGATCATAATCGCCGGGGTTCTCAAAGGTCAGGGGCAGGATGCCGAAATTGATCAGGTTGGCCAGGTGGATGCGGGCAAAGGTTTTCACCAGCTTAACCCGCACCCCCAGGTACCGGGGCGCCAGGGCGGCGTGCTCCCGGGACGACCCCTGGCCGTAGTTTTCGCCGCCGACGACCGCGCCTTCCCCCCGGCCCCGAACCCGCCGGGGAAATTCCGGGTCCAGGCGAGTGAAGGCATACTGGCTGATGGCCGGCAAGTTGCTCCGTAGCGGCAGAATCTGGCTGCCTGCCGGCAGGATATCGTCGGTGGTGACATTATCTCCAACTTTCAGCCACACCTCCCCACGCCAGGTCTCGGGCAGGGGCGTCAGGTGGGGAAAGGGCACGATGTTGGGCCCCCGGACGACTTCCCCGGCCTCGCCCGGCGGCGGCGGGGATATGAGGTTGCCCCCGGTTACCACGAAGCGCCGGGGCCCGGCCACCCGAGGATAATCCCCCAGGTCCCGGGGGTCCCGGAGTTCCCCGAAGATGGCCGCAGCTACTGCGGTTTCGGGGCTGGCCAGATAGACCTTATCATCCTTGGTGCCGCTCCGCCCCGGGAAGTTCCGGGGAAAGGTGCGCACGCTCACGGCGTCGGTAGGGGGGGCCTGGCCCATGCCGATACACCCCCAACAGCCCGGCGGCATCACCCGGGCCCCGGCCTCCAAGAGCGGCAGCAGGCCCCCGGCCAGGATGAGGTTTTCCAGGACCTGGCGGGAGCCGGGGTTGATCTCCAGGCTCACCCGGGGATGCACCCGCCGGCCCTCCAAGGCCTTGGCGGCGATGAGCAAATCCCGCAGCGACGAGTTGGCGCAGGAGCCGATGAGCACCTGTTCCACCGGCGTGCCGGCCAGGTCTTGGACCGGCGACACCCGGTCCGGGGAACTGGGCTGGGCAATGAGAGGCGTTAGCGCCTCCAGGTCCACCTCCAGGACTTCGGCGTAGCGCGGGCGCCCCTGGGCCCGCAGGGGCCGGAAATCCGCCTCCCGTCCTTGCAATTGCAAGAACTTGCGGGTTTGGGCGTCCGCGGGGAAAATGGAGGTGGTGGCCCCCAGCTCCGCCCCCATGTTGGTGATGGCCGCCCGGGCGGGCACGCTGAGCTGGCCCAGGGCCGGGCCGAAGAATTCCAGGATCTTGCCCCGCCCCCCCTTGACGGTCAGGCGGCGCAGCAGCTCCAGAATGACGTCCTTAGCCGATACCCAGGGCCGGAACCGTCCGGTCAGACGCACTCCCAAGATTTCGGGCATGACCAGATAAAAGGGCTGCCCGGCCAACGCCAGGGCCACGTCCAGCCCCCCGGCGCCGAAGGCCAGCATGCCGGCGCCCCCGCCCGTGGGGGTGTGGCTGTCGGAGCCCAGGAGAGTCCGGCCCGGGGCGCTGAAGCGCTCCAGGTGCAGTTGGTGGCTGATGCCGTTGCCCGGCGGTGAAAAATAGAGGCCGTATTTGGCCGCCATGGTGCGCAAAAACCGATGGTCGTCGGCGTTGCGAAAATCCGTTTGGGGCAGATTGTGGTCCACATAACTCACCGCCACCTCGGGCCGGGCCCGCTCCACCCCCATGGCTTCGAACTCCAGGTAGACCAGCGTGCCGGTGGCGTCCTGGGTCAGGGTGTGATCAATCTTCAGCGCCACTTCGGCCCCGGGGACCAACTCCCCGGACACCAGATGCGCCGCCATGATTTGCTCCACGATGGTCTTGCCCATATCTTTCCTTGCAGCCTTGGTTTGATGGGTGCGCACCGCGTACCCTTATGGCGATGGTGGCGGGCGGGGACGCCCGCTCTACCAACTCTTGCATGATTTATGGGTGAACCTGCCGCCCATGAGGAACCGCTCACTGCTTACTAACCTCAATCATTCTACCTCAAGTCTGCTGATTTGAAACCTATTTCCCTCCCAGGGCCTCTTTAAGCTTCAAGACTTCTTCCCGCAGGCCGACCCGGATGGCGTCGTAGTCCGCCGCATCCGGGTTGACCTCCAGCCCCCGCGCCTTGAGCTCCTCCCAGGAATGCTCCCGGCCGAAGACCACCCGGATGGGCCGGGGGCGGGGCAAAGTCACGCCGGGAGGCCAGGCTTCAAAGGAACCGTGAATATAAACCGGGACCAGCTTCACCCCCAGTTCCCTGGCCAGGATGGCGACGCCCTTCTTAAAGCGGCCCACCTCCCCGGTGGGGGTGCGGAAGCCCTCGGGAAAAATGGACAGGAGCCGGCCGTGCCGGAGGATATAAGACGACACCTGCATGGCCGCCACCACGTTCCGGGCCGAGTCCACCGGGATGACCCGGATAAGCTTGAGCAGGTTACGGAGCACCGGGACGTCGAAATACCCGCTGTATCCCAGGGAAAACATCTGGTGCCGCAGCGGCCCGGGGACCGCGTAAGCCAGGAGGAAGCCATCCAAAAAGCTGCCGTGGTTGGAGCAGAGGATGTATCCCTGGCCCTGGAGGCGCTCCCGGCCGTACACTTTGAGGTCGAACATCCGGTCAAACCAAGTGCCCAAAACCACGGCCAGCCCCTGGGTGGCCATGCGGGCCGTGAGCCCGCCTTCCAGGCCGAGATGCCGGAGCAGGGCCGAGGGCGGATCGATGCGCAGCAGACTGTCCCAGGCCACGGCTTCTTCCTCCTGCTCCCGGGCGGCGGCGGGATTCTTGGCTTCGATGGAGGCGATGAGCTCCCGGACCGTGAAGATGCCGGAAAATTCCTCGTCCACGATCTTGAGATTGAAGCGGCTTTCCAGGGCCGCCAGCAGTTCCACCAGACCCAGGGAGTCCAGACCCAGATCCAACTCCAAATGGTCGTCCAGGGAGATGCGGGGGTCGCCAAGCTGGCGAGCTAAAACCGCCACCACGGTCTCGCCCACCGGAGACAACCCTTCTTCCCGGGCCGGTTTTTTCCGCGCATACCGCCTGCCGGCCCGCTCCTGGTAGAGACGCTGGGCTTCATGAATCCTGACTTTTCCCAAGCGCGTCTTGGGCAGTTCTTCGTGGATCAGGACAAAATCCCGCACCCGCTTATAAGATTCCAGGTCCCGGGACCACAGCTCCAGGTCCCACTTCACCTTGTCGTAAATGTCCGTTTCCCCGGTTTTCCGAAAAAAATCTAGGTCCGGCACCACCACCGCGACCAGCTTTTCGGCGGTCGCGTCGGTGGTTACGAAAATCTCTTGGATGGAAGGCGCCTTGAGGTAATGTTGAGCCACTGCCTCGGCGGAGATGTTCTTGCCGGAGGCGAGGACAAGGATGTCCTTGATCCGTCCCTGGAGGTACAGGTAGCCGTCCCGGTCGAGATAACCCAAATCGCTGCTATGCAACCAGCCGTCTTCCAGGGCCTCCCGGGTGGCGGCCTCATCTTGGAAATACCCGGCCATGACGTTGTCGCCCCGGATGAGGACCTCACCGACCCCGGCCGCGTCCGGGTGGAGAATCCGGACTTCCACCCCGGCAAGGGGCCGACCCGCGGAGCCCAGGCGGGGGGCCGCCGGGGGGTTGACGGTAACCACCGGCGCGGCCTCGGTGAGGCCGTAGCCTTCCAGCACCGTAAATCCCAGCCGGGCCAGATTCTCCGCCAGGGACTCGGGCAGTTTGGCCCCGCCGCTGATAAAAAAGCGGAACTGCTCCCCCAGGGCGCCGTGGAATTTCCGGAACAGCGGCCGGGCGGGATTAACTCCCAGAAACCGGGACACTCGCCAGGCAAACTGGAGATAGGCCCGCAGCAGCGGGCGCACCGGCCAGGGAAGGCGCGCCAACTGCCGCTCTACCCCCTGATAGAAGTGCTGCAGGACCTGGGGCGTGAGCACCAGGATGGTGATTTTCTGCTCTTTGATGCACCTCAGGATAGCCTCGGCTTTCAAAGTATCCAGATAGGTGATTTTCACCCGGAAAAAGAGGGGAGTGAGCAGGGTGGCGGTAAAGGGCAAGGCATGATGCAGCGGCAGGATGGCAAGAAAATTGTCATCCGGCCGGATGGCGTTTAATTGCGCGATTCCCCGGCAGTTGGCGGAAAAATTCCGGTGCGAGAGCATCACCCCTTTGGGAATCGCGGTGGTGCCCGAGGTATAAATGATGGAGGCCAGGTCGTCGGGGCCAATCACGGGGAGACCCGCCTCACTCCCTGATGATTCCAAGACTGCCGCGATATTGATGATTTTCCCACCGGACTCCCCGGTGTCCCCCACCACCACGATCTTTTCCAGGAAGGAGAGCTGCTGCAACGGGGCCAGGGGGGCCTGGGGAAAGGTGAAGATGACCCGGGCCCGGGTCTGCTCCAGGGCGTAATGGACATGGTCCCAACGGGAGGCGAAGTCCAGCGGTACGGCCACCGCCCCTGCCAACAGCGTGCCGAAATAGCCCACGGGCCACGCGGGCCGGTTTTCCAGGAGGATGGCCACCCGGTCGCCCTTGGCCACCCCCTGGTTCTGGAGCCACCCGGCCACGGCCAGGCTGCGCCGGTAGAGCTGGCCGTAGCTGCATTCCTGGACCGCGCCCCCTGCCTGGTAAATCAGGGCCGTGCGGTGGGGGGCTTCCCGGGCTGCCGCGGCCAGTTGACTCGTCAAGGTTTGGGTATTGTCAGCCATAGTTCTCGGTGGCCCAGGCGTCTCGCCGGGGCAAGATCCAGGGTGCGCCCGGCGCACCTAACGACGGGTACGGAGGCCCGCGCTCCCTTATTCTTCATAAATTTCCGGAGAGGCGGCGGACGGGGACGCCCGCCCTACCGATTTTCCCGGTAGCCCAGGCTGGCGTCAGTTAAGCGTTCAGGCCCGGAGAAATTGGCCAGCTCCGACCAATGAAAATCTTTACTAGGGGCGAGCCGCCGGCTCCCCCTGCGGTTAGGCTTCCACGGTAAAGCCCGGGGCGATGCGACCTTGCTTATAGTTTATCGAAAACCGCAATAACTGACGGCTCACTGCTTACTGCTCACTGCCGAAATAATCTCTTGGGGCCGGTTAGTACAAATGGCGTCCGGGTTCATGGCCAGGTAGGGCGGCAAGATTTCCGGATCGTCAATGTTCCAGGCGATGACCTTGATCTCCTGCCCGTGGGCGGCCTCCACCAGTTCCTGGTTGACGTAACGATAATTTAGGACCAGGGTATCGGCCCGGGCGGCCCGGGCCAGGCCCGGGGGGTCCACCGGACAACCCACCATGAGAAGGCCGGTTGACAGCCTGGGTTCCGCCTCCTTCAAGGCCTTGACGGCCGGGTGCCAGAACGAGATGAGGTGGGCCCATGGGAAGGCCTGGTATTCCTGAAAAAAGCGCAGCAAGGCCGGGGCGGCCTCGGGTTGTTTCATTTCCACCAGCAGGTGGGCCGTGCCCCGCACCAAGTCAAAGACTTCTTCCAGGGCGGGCACCGGTTCCCCCCGGCCGGCATCAAGTTGCTTAAGCTCCGCCAGGGTAAATTCTTGCACCCTGCCTTTGCCGTTGGTGGTGCGGTCCAGGGTGTCGTCGTGGATCACGGCCAGGCGGCCGTCTTTGGTCAACTGGACGTCCAACTCCACCGCGGCCACCCCCAGAGCCAGCGCCCGTTTGAACGAACGCAGGGTGTTTTCTGGCTCCTCAAACGGGGCTCCCCGGTGTCCCACGATGTTTGGCATCCCTATCCTTTCTTCAGGCGATGGGCTGGTTTCTGGCAGATTTTACCACGAACTTTTTCAATAAAATATCCGGTCGGAAGCGTTTTTTAAGGTCCACGAAGGACCGGTCGCCCCGCATGGTCCGGCAAAATACCTCCCAGGGATAATCATAGCGCTCCAGGCACTTGAAGACCAGCGGGCCGAGGTAATTAAATAACTTGGAAAATTGATATGAGGCCGTCAGCTCCGGGGTGATCTCCCGGTCCACGCGGTCCTGGTAAGCGTTGAGCGCCCCGGCCTCTCCCTGAAAATATTTGCAGATCTGCCGGGCCGCCAGGCGAGCGCTGTGCAAGGCGGCAAAGATTCCTTCCCCGGTCCAAAAATCCACCAGGCCGGCGGCGTCCCCCACCAGGAGAATGCGGTCCCTCATGATGGGCCGGGGGGTTACCCGATGGGGAATGAGGTGCGCCGCCAAAGGGACTTGGTGCTCCTCCAGACCCAGGTAAGACAGCAGGCGGGCATGATAGCCCTGGAGCCGCCTCCCTTGGGGCAACGGGCCTCCCACCCCGACGACCAGGGCCTGGCGCCGGGGGAAGCCCCAGGCATAGCCGTCGGCCATGGTCCCCAAGTCCAGAAAAACCGTGCGGGCGGATTCCCGGGCGTTGCGGCTCATCAGCTTCCAGGGGATTGCCGCCTGGAGCCCCAGGTGCCAGAAATCCACCGGCTGCAAGCCGGCGCCGCGGGCCACCAGGCTCCGGGCCCCGTCGGCCCCCACCACGACCCGGGCCTGAAGGCGCCTCTTGGAGGTGACAATGGCGGAGGAGTCCCCCGGACCCGGGGTAATCATCTCAACTGCTTCCCCGTCGCTGAAGTCCCCCCCGGCCTGCCGCAGCCGTTCCACCAGGAAGGCGTCAAACCGTCGCCGCTCCACGGTATAGAGCAATGGCTGATGCCAGGCTTTGGTGAAGACGCGGTCGAGCTTAAAGCTCAGTTGCACCCGGCGAATCTCATTTTCCAGGATGGCGCCCATATCCGGGGGCAGGAACCTGAGGGCTTTGAGCGTCAGGCCGCCGGCACAGACTTTGGTCCGGGGAAAGACGGCCTTATCGAGAAGGAGGGGTTGCAGCCCTGCTTTCAGTAGCTCATAAGCGAGGGTGGCTCCGGCGGGGCCGGCGCCGACGATGGCGACGTCGCGGGTGGCCGTCCGCGGCGTCATGGTCCACCGGTTCCGAGGGCGGCGCTCCCAGGTTTGCGAAAGCGGGACAAAAGGCAGTTAGTCCTTGAGCCGTGGCATTGTTTTGTATAATAGAGGAAAGACCGCAGGCTGGCAAGACCGGCGGAGGAGATAGGCACCGGCAGGGATGGTCGTTGCCGCCAGGGGGTCGGCGCCGCCCCGAATGCCGGAGTTGTCATGGTCGGGGGGCCCTCCTGGTCCTCGCGGTCCCGGCGTTGGCGGCCGTCCGGCTTTGGTTCAAACAAGACGGCCAACGAAGGAACTATCTGATCTTACTTGATATTTTCAATAAAGTTGAAATTTCCCGCCGGATGACCTATGATAAATCCGTCTGATTTCGGCACCCTTTCTCCATGCCCATGGTAGGGAGACTTCCTCTCTGGGGCTTCCCCACATAAAAGTCATGGCTGAGCCCTCACCCCGGATTTATCGATTATTCCCTCCCATCCTGATAATTCTGGCTCTCGGGGCCTTTCTCCTGTTTTTTCATTTGGGTGCCCGGCCTTTTTGGCAGGATGAGGCCGAAACCGCCTGTTTGGCCAAAAATGTCTTAAAGTATGGCGTGCCCCGGGCGTATGACGGGGTGAATATCATCTCCCAGGAACAGGGCCACGAGTATGACCGCAACTTTTTATGGCGCTGGTCCCCCTGGCTGCAAATCTATGTGGCCGCCGCGGCGTTTCGCATTGGCGGTCTCACCACCTATGCGGGACGTTTCCCCTTTGCGGTGCTGGGTCTGGCTTGCATATTCCTGGTCTACTGTTTGGTGAAGCAAAATTTCGGCAACCGCACCTGGGCCTTATGGTCCGCGGCTCTCTTAACCTGCTCCGTGCCCTTTCTCCTGTATTCCCGCCAATGCCGCTATTACAGCTTGGGGGCCTTTGTCACCTTGATGAGTCTTTTTGCGTTTCAGGAAGACTGGCAGAAGAGATTTATGCCGGCCCTGTTATTATGCTTATCCGTAGTAGTTTTGTTCTATACTAATTACTTACTCTTTTTTAGTTATGTGGTTCCCGCATTTCTGGCAGCAATTTGGCTTTACCCCCACGATTTTCCTTTAAAGAGGACATCTTTAATTCTGCTATCAACATTATTAATTATTTTACCTGGCTTATTCCTATTTAAAATTCATGCGCAATCCAAAATATTTAACCTCGTATTGATTCCAATAAATTTGGAAAAATACTTCGGTGGCCTATTTCAATATCTAATACCTCTTCCGATAATATTATACTTGCTGTGGAGATGGCGCCGGGTTTTTGGGACCCGCACCGCCCTTCCGCAAGAACCGGGGGAAAGATTCGTCTTGTTTCTGACTATGATTATTGTCGGCAACATTTTATGTCTCTCTCCGGCCCCCCAGTGCGAGCATCGCTATTTATTACACCTCTATCCCTTATGTGCCATCATCCTGGGGTGGGTCATCTTGCGGGCCTGGCACTATTTCAAAGTAAGTGGAGTCCTCCTGGCCTTCCTCCTCCTGTTCACCAACTGGCTCTATATCGTGCCCATGGATTGGTTACATATCATTAACCGCCCTCCGTCCAATGACCGTCAGATGCTCACGTTCCCCAACCTGCCCCTGAAGCTCTACCTGGAGGAACTCTTCTCTACCTACCCCGATGTGAATGGCCGGCTCATCCGGTTTTTTCAAACTCATGCCCGCCCCGGAGATATCATCCTGACCACTTATGGTGATTTGCCGCTCCAATTCTATACCCCTTATCACGTGATCGGAGGCTTGCAGGCCCACATTTCCCCATCCCGAACGCCTGATTGGGTGGTATCACGTTGGGATTTGCGCTGGAATCGAGCCCTGCATTTGAATGACTCCGAAAAATACATCAGGGATAAGCTTAACCTGGCCGCAGATTATCAACGGATACCGTTACGGTCTGAGGACGAAGCCTTTGGGAACACCCCGGACCCCTACGCGCATCGCTTTATCCCGGCGGCTGCACCTCTGGCTAAATTAGTAATCTACAAAAAGCTCCGGCCTTGACCGTATGTCCATGAACTTCTCGAAAGCAGGTAAACTTCTTCTCACCACCGGGCTCCTGGTGGTCCTGGCCCAGGGTTTGTGGCAGCTTCCCGAGTTGCAAGACTATCTTTTCCCACACCAGCAATTAACCGCCCCTTTCCAGCCTGCCAGAAAGGAATACCAGAAAATCCAGGACCACTTGACTTTATTACAGGAGAGAGTGGATTATCTCCAATGGTCTCTTCCCCATAACGGCCAGGTTCGGAGGGTCTCAATAGACCGGATGCTCGCCTTTCCCTTCTCTGAATCCATCCGCCCCCTATTTCCCGGATATTTCTGGCACATGAATATCTACCTGGCCAAAAGGGAGCAGTTGTACGTCGAAAGGAAACTGAACTACGTGGATGCTTTGCTCAATTACCTTGCCTCGAGAACCCAAGCGCAGTCATCCCTTCAAGATACCCAAAGGTTGCCCCAAAGGCCTGGAGAAATCAGCCTCTGGCGACAGATCCAGGAATTACAGCGGCAATGGGTCGCGGATAACTCCAAGCTCAATGATTTAAGCAAAAAATTGACGTGGCTGGCCAATCATGGTTTTAAGAATTAACCTGAATATTATGTAAATACGTAAATGGATATGTACTTTATTAAGATAAGAGAATTTTAATTACTATATTAAATTAATTAATTTTATGAAAAATTTATTGCAACTGCGCAATTCACCTCTGATCAGTCAACTGGCCTTTTATTCGCTGTTGGCCTCCGGGACCTATATTATCCTCTTATCGACCCCCCATGTTTTTGGCAAACATTTCGGCCACTATACTAAAACCGTTATATATCTGTTCCCCTGGCTGATGTTATGGTTGGCTTATTCCTGGCAGGTGGTTACTAATAGAGAGCATCGCCTGGAAATAACCTTAATAGTCTCCATAATAATTCTTGGGATAGCTAATACGATTTTTAGTGATTCCCTCACTAACTCCCTGGAGCCCATGCGGATTTTTCTGCTTACCGGGATCTTCGCTTTATGGTCTTCCCTGTTTTTATTAAGCGACCGGCACCGCAGACAGGTCTTCGACTGGTTCTGCGCCGGCGCCCTGGCCGTGATTGCGCTCGTGGAAACGGGCGTCCGGTTGGTCCAGGGGCCTTATGGGGACAAGGTTTTCCAAATCTTTACCAACCATCCGATTCCCCTGGGGACCCTGCTCATCCTCCTGTCACCAGGTCCGATACGCCTGATAGTTTCGAAAAATCCCACCTTCAAACCCGTGGGCTGGCTGTTGGTCCTGTGGGGGATCTTGCTGATTTACTTGACCCACAAGCGGGGGGCCTGGATAGCGCTGGCCGCTATGCTGGCGATGGGGATGGTTTACCTGGCCCGCCGCCGGAAATACCTGGCCATATCCTTGCTCGTGGTTTTGGCCCTGCTGGTGACGCTGCAGGCCAAACACCGATTTGCCCGCCTGGACCCGAAGATTCACCATGATGTGAGTATCCTGGAACGCCTGGAACTGTATCACTTTGCCCTGCACGTCTGGCAAAGCCATCCCTTCCTGGGGATCGGCCTGCGATCTTTTTCGCAAGGGAACTATTTGGTGGATTATCATCTGCATAATAAGGCGCTCCATAATTTCTCGAACTCGGTGAAAACCCTCCACACCTTTGATAATATGGCGCTTACCGCCCTGGTGGAATTGGGGAGTGGCATGACGCTGTTATATGCCGGCTTGATCATCCTGATCCTGGTAAAATATTGCCGCAGGGTGTGGTCAGCCGGGGAATCCTCCACCCTGGAGTGGTACCGGGTGCTCGTTTTGCTGGGCTTCGCTATTCACTCCCTGAGCTACGATTCCCTCCTCTTTCCCCCGGTTAATTGGATGTTCCACGTGCAATTGGGGCTCATGGCAGGTTTTGCCGCCTCGAAGACGGGCTCCGGGCTGAATCGTCGGACCGCCGCCCAGGGGCTGGCCGGGAGTTAGGTATGGAAACCGATCAGACTTTTCCCAGGCGGGAGACCAGCCGGATTCTCGGCCTGGATATGGGCATCAAACGCATCGGCCTGGCGGTAAGTGATCCTTTGGGAATCACGGCCCAGGGGATCGAGGTGTGGGTCCGCCGGGGCCGGGAGGCGGACCTGGAGCACCTCCTCAAGGTCGCCCGGGACTATGCAGTGAAGCAGATTGTGGTGGGCCTGCCTCGCCACATGGACGGCCGCCCCGGGGCCGCGGCCCCGGAAATCATGGAGTTCGCCGGGGCCCTGGGCGAGGCCCTGGAGGCGGAGGTCATTTTCTGGGATGAACGCCTCACCACCGCCGCGGCCGAACGGCTGCTGGTGCAGGCGGATGTCAGCCGCCGGCGCCGCCGCCAGGTAGTGGATCAGTTGGCCGCGGTCCTCATTTTGCAAAGCTACCTGGATTATCGAGATCAGACCTCATAAAAAAGATCTCCGGTTGGCAGGAAGCAAGTTTTTGCCCGCTAACCGGCGCTGACCTCCCACCCGCGTGGGTTTGGTTCACTTCCCGGCGGTCGCTGCCTTAGATCTCAATTGTATAATTAATTAAAATTATTATAAAAATATCTTAACCGCCGATAGGTTCCCCCGGGGTTACCGCGGCGACCGCGCCCCTTCCCTAACCTTTGTAACAGGGTTCTACAAGCCTTCCTCTCTTGTCTTTCTTATGAATCCGCGCCCTGGAGGATTTTTTTTCGGGGGAATCGCGACTTTTTTGTTCGTTTTTTTCTTGACATTATCCTAGAAAGGGGCTTATTTTGGCCCCATGTGGGAAAAAGTGGAATAGAGTGGGGATTAATGGGGCATTATGTTCACCGGTAGCTATTTCCATACCATGGATAACAAAGGACGGGTCAGCATTCCGGCCCGCTACCGGGAGATCCTTAAGGAGCGCAAGGATCGGCAGATTATCCTCACCAATTTTGGGGGCTATATCCTGGGCTTTCCGCAATCCGAGTGGGCCAAAATCGAGGCCAAATTTGCCGAGCAGCCTCTGTTTCGCAAAGACCTGAGGGCTTTTCAGCGGTTTCTGATTTCCGGCGTCGAGGAGTGCGTCCTGGATCGCCAGGGCCGGATCCTGGTGCCCCCCAATCTCCGGGACTATGCCCGGCTCAGCCGGGAGGTGTGTCTGGTGGGGGCCATCCGCTGTTTTGAAATTTGGGACCGCACCACTTTTGAGTCGCACCGCAAACAGTTGGAAGAATCCATTGATGAAGGGATGTTACACGAATTGCTTATCTAGCCACAGACCACAATCCGGTGCATGAACCGGTGATGGTGGGGGAGGTGCTGGTGGGCCTGAACTGCCGGTCCGGCCGTCTGTATGTCGATGGCACCGTGGGTGAGGGGGGGCATGCCGCGGCCATTCTGGACCGTCTCGGCCCGGAGGGGGAGCTCTGGGGCCTGGATCGGGATCCACACGTTCTTCAGACGGCCGCCGCCCGGCTGGCACACCACACCTCCAAGTTTCAACTGTTCCATCGTTCTTACGCCCAATTAGGGGATTTGCTGGAATCGGCCCGGGTCCCGGGAGTGGCGGGAATCCTGCTGGACCTGGGGCTGTCGACTTTTCAGTTGCAAGAGTCCCAACGCGGCTTTTCTTTTGCCGGGGATGAGCCGCTGGATATGCGGTTTAATCCCGAGGGGCCGGGGCCGACCGCGGCCACGCTGTTGAACCGCGCCTCCCCGGCCGAGTTGGAGAGGATTTTTGGGGAGTATGGCGAGGAGCCCCGGGCCCGGCGCGTCGCCCGCCTGGTGGTGCAGGCCCGGCGCCAGCGCCCCTTCCAGACCACCCAACATTTGGTCAAAGTCATGCAGCAGGCCCAGGGACCCGGGGGGCGCAGGGGGAGACTGCATCCAGCCACCCGGGTCTTCCAGGCCTTGCGGATTGCCGTGAACCTGGAGTTGGAAGAGTTGGCCGGGTTTCTGGAACACGTCCCGGCCTGGCTGGAGCCGGGCGGTCGCCTGGTGATCATTGCCTACCACTCCCTGGAAGACCGCCTGGTCAAGCATCGCCTGGCGGCCTGGGAGCGGGCCGGAGTGATGGCGCGCCTGACCCGGAAGCCTCTCACTCCGACCCCGGCCGAAGTGAAGGCCAATCCCCGGGCCCGGAGTGCCAAGCTGCGTATTGCCGAGAAAATGGTGCACTAACTTTGGAGGTATGGGGGATGCCGAGCAATTTGACGCTGCGCTTAAGTATGGCCGGACAGGTGTTCATCTCCAAGAACCGCAGGGTCGGCCAACCCTGGCGCTGGAGCCGCATCGTGGTGACCGCGGTGGTCCTGGCCACGGCCGGGGTCTTTATCACTTCCACGTTTATGGCCTGGGCCGACCTGCAGTACATCACCCAGAGCTATCAAATTTCCCAGGCGCAGGAGATCCAGAAGCAGTATCTGGACCTGAATCGCAAGCTCAAAATCGAAATGGCCAGCCTCACCTCCATCCATCGGTTGGAGCAACTGGCGGCCCAGTATGACATGGGGGCCCCGCAGCCCTCGCAGGTCGTGAATCTGCCGTGAATCCCGCCATCGGCAAGTGGGTCCGGCTGCGCATCGGCCTGGTGGCTATAGGCCTTTTGGCCTTTGGCGTGTGGGTCTGCGGCAGGTTTTTTTATCTCCAGATCGTCATGGGGCCGCAGCTCCGGCAAGAGGCCACCCGAGAGTACCAGAAATTCTGCCCCGTCCTGCCGGTGCGGGGCATGATCGTAGACCGGAACGGCACCGAAATGGCCGTCAGCACCCGGGTCGCGTCCGTGGTGGCCCATCCCAACCGGATCCGGCACGCGGGGCGGCTAAGCCGGGAGTTGGCCCCCATTCTGGGGTTTAAGACCCGGGAGTTGCAAGAGATCCTCACCCGGGCCCGTCCCTTTGTCTTTGTCAAACGCCAGCTCACCCCGGAGCGGGAAGAGGCCTTCCGAGCCTGGCAGGCCGCGCAGGAGAGGAAGCTGCGGGCGGCTAAGATCACCGGCCGCACCGATCTGGACGCTGTTTGCCTGATTCCCGAGGCCAAGCGGTATTATCCGCAGTTGTCCCTGGCGGGCCAGATTTTGGGGTTTTGCAGTATCGATGGCAAGGGTCTGGAAGGGTTGGAGTTCCAGTATGACCGGCAGCTCTACGGCAAACCCAAAGAGTGCTGGAACATGACCGATGCTCGGGGCCACATCGTGATCTCCGGGGAAAAGGCCTGGGATCCGGAGGTCATGGGCGACAATGTGGTCCTCACCATCGACCGCACCCTCCAATACATCGCCGAAAAGGAACTGGCCGCGGGGGTGGAAAAATGGCATGCCGTCAGCGGCCAGGCCCTGGTGCTTCAGCCGCAAACCGGGGAAATCCTGGCCATGGCTCAGACCCCGTGTATGGACCCCAACCACTTTTCCCAATTTCCGGAATTTGCCCGACGCAACCGGTTGTTGACGGATTGCCTGGAGCCGGGGTCAACTTTTAAGATTTTCGTGGCGGCCGGCGCCCTGGATGTTCAGGCGGTCAAACCCACGGACCGGTTCAACTGCGAAAGCGGCATCTGGCACCTGGGTCCCAAAGAGATGATCCATGATTGCCATCCTTACGGCATCCTGACGGTGCAACAGGTCATCCAGAAATCCAGCAATATCGGCGCCGCCAAGATCGGCGCCCGTTTGGGTCCCAGACGCTTAGCCCATTACCTCAGGGATTTCGGCTTTGGCCGCCGCACCGGCATCCTTTTCCCTGGGGAGACCCCCGGTCTGATAAAAAATATCGTCCTGGCTCGATCACCCATCGACCGGGCTACCCTGGCCTTCGGTCAGGGCGTGTCCGTGACGGTTCTGCAGATGACCATGGCCCTGGGTGCCATCGGCAACGGCGGGGTGCTCATGGAACCGCACCTGGTGAAAGAGATCGTCAGCCCCCAGGGAAAAATAGTCGAAAAATGTTCACCCCACCCGGTCCGACGGGTCCTCTCCCAGCATACCGCCCGGGAGATGCTGGCGATCATGGAGACGGTGACCCAACCCGGCGGCACCGCCAAAGAGGCGGTCCCTCCAGGGTTCACCGTGGCCGGCAAGACCGGTACGGCCCAAAGAATCGTGGGTCGCGCTTATTCGCACACCAGGTTTAATAGTTGGTTTATCGGCCTGATCCCCGCCGATCACCCGGTGCTGGCCATCGCGGTGATGGTGGAAGACCCCAAAGGGGCTATCTACGGCGGGGTGGTGGCGGCCCCCATTTTCCGGGAAATCGCCGCCCAATCCATGCGGGTTCTGGGCTATTACCCCAAGGAACCCCCCAAGGACAAAAACCAACCGGTCTTGGCGAACCTCCTGGCCTCCCCGGCGTCGGCGGCCACGGGTCCGGAGGTGAAGTTCTCGCCTCCCAAACTGGAGATTCCCAAAGGGCCTTTGACCGTCATGCCTGACCTGAAGGGGTATACCATCCGTGAGGTTCTGACGCTGTTGAATCGTTCGGGCTTGCGTTGCCGGTTTGAAGGCAGCGGCATGGCCGTCAGTCAGGAGCCCGCGCCCGGGACCGCCATCACCCCCGGCGCCACCTGCATGGTGAAATTCCAGTCCAGCTCCTGAGGGGGTTGGTCCTTGCCAATATCCAGAGGTTTTTATATCATTGAATTATCAGGCGGTGAGTCTTGATAACACATGTAAGTTCCAACTCGACTGCTATAACAAGGGTAGGCCTCGGCGCCTACCCTTACTTGCTGAAGGTTAACCAATCCGGGCCGGTAATTATTCTCACTTAATTTCTCTTGGGCTCATTTCCAGCCCCGCCTTCTTCGGAGGAGACGGGCAAGATCGGGGGAGAGTCTCCCCCCGTTATTATCGGGAATATTAGATAAATTGTCCTGAAAGAAGGGCGAGTAACGGCCCCCGGTGCGGCAACTTAGAACGTAATTAATTTCATGCTCTTCCGATGATGGCCGATGGGCCTGGGTGGGAGATAGCGGTGGCGAGAGCAGCGGCGACCCCCAAGACTTTGAGAGCGCTCCTGGACGGCCTGGACGGCTGCCGGGTGCTGGGCGACGCCGAGGTGCCGGTGACCGGGGTGGCCTACCATTCCCGGGACGTCATCCCCGGCGGGCTCTTCGTGGCCCTGAAGGGCTGCCGCACCGACGGCCGCCTCTATCTGGACGACAGCCTGGCCCAGGGCGCCCGGGTGGTGGTCACCGAGCAAGACCTGGCCCCGCCACCGGGGGTCACGGTGGTTTTGGCGCCCCAGGCCCGCCTGGCCCTGGCCCACCTCAGCGCCGCCTACTACGACCACCCCAGCCGGGAGCTGACCCTGGTGGGGATTACCGGCACCAACGGCAAGACCAGTACCTCCTATCTCCTGGAAGCCATCCTGAGCGCCGCCGGCTGCCGAGTGGGGGTGGTGGGCACGGTGAATTATCGCGTCGGTGATCAGATCTGGCCGGCCCCGGTGACCACCCCCGAGTCCCTGGACCTCCAGCGGCTCCTCCGGGAGATGCGCGACCAGGGCGTCACCCACGTCTTTCTGGAGGTCAGCTCCCATGCCCTGGATTTAAGGCGGGTGGACCGGGCGGCGTTCGCCGCCGGGGTTTTTACCAACCTCTCCCAGGACCACCTGGATTATCACCGGGACCTGGACGAGTATTTCGCCGCCAAGTCCCGGCTCTTCTTGGAAATCCTGGCCAACGGCGGTCCCCCGGGGCTGGCGGTGATCAACCTGGACGACCCGTGGGGGCTGCGGCTCAAAGACGCGGTCCGGGTGCCGGTGCTCACCTATGGCTGCCACCCGGAAAGCCAGGTGCGGCCCCTGACCTACCGGTTCCGCCAGGACGGCCTGGAGGCCCGTCTCACCACGCCGGCGGGGGAAGTGGAGATCACCTCCCGCCTGGTGGGACCCTTCAACCTGGCCAATATCCTGGCGGCCGCGGCCACCGCCCTGGGCCTGGGGTTGGACCTGGCCACCGTGGCCCGGGGCATCGCCGCCCTGGCCGGGGTGCCGGGCCGGCTGGAGCGCTTCGGTCCCCCCGAGGGTCCCGGCGTGTTCGTGGATTACGCCCACACCCCGGCGGCTATCAGTCAGGCCCTGGGGGCCCTGGAGACCCTCAATTTTTCCCGGGTGATCACCGTGTTCGGCTGCGGCGGCGACCGGGATCGCAGTAAACGGCCCCTCATGGGACAGGCCGCGGCGGCGAAGTCCCAACTGGTCATCGTCACCAGCGACAATCCCCGCACCGAGGACCCCCTGGCCATTATCCGGGAGATCGAGCCCGGCCTGGAGAAGAGCGGCCTGCCCCGGCTCACCGCGGCCCGGGCCCAACGGGGCGAGGCGGGCTTCCTGGTGGTTCCGGACCGCCGGGAGGCCATCCGCCTGGCCGTATCCCTGGCCCGCCCCGGCGAGGCGGTGCTGGTGGCCGGCAAGGGTCATGAAGACTACCAGATTTGGGGCGCCGAGCGCCGCCACTTCGACGACCGCGAGGAAGTGGCGGCAGCCCTGAAGGAGTACCACGGCTGATGCGGGCCACCTTCACCATACCGGAAATTCTGGCCGCCACCGGCGGGACCCTGTTGCAACCGGGCGCCTGGGACACTTTCTACGGGGTCAGCACCGACTCCCGCACCTGCCAGACCGGGGAGCTCTTCATCCCCCTCACCGGGGAGAGCCACGACGGCCACGAATTCATCCCTGCCGCCCTGCGCCGGGGCGTCCGGGGGGTGCTGGTGGAAAACCGAATAGTTAGGAGAGGGGGCCAGGAGCAGGCAGGCCCTCCCCTCCTCCAAAGTATTCCGCCGGGAACCACGGTTATCGCGGTACGGGACGCCTTGACGGCCCTGGGGGACCTGGCTCAAACCTGGCGGGCCCGGTTCCGGGTGCCGGTGGTGGGCATCACCGGCAGTTGCGGCAAGACCACCACCAAGGAGATGATCGCCGCGGTGCTGGCTCCGGCCTTCCGGGTACTGAAAAACCGGTTGAACCTGAATAATCTCATCGGCATGCCCCTCACCCTCCTGTCGCTGGAGGGAACCCACGAAGCCGTGGTGGTGGAGATGGGCATGAACGCCTTCGGCGAGATTCAGCGGCTCACCCAAATCGCCGCGCCCACCGTGGGGGTGCTCACTAACGTCCATCCGGCCCACACCGAGGGGGTGGGGGATATCGCCGGGGTGGCCCGGGCCAAGGGCGAGCTGATCAAGGCCCTGGACCACGGCGCCCGCCTGATTTACAACGCCGACGACCCCTGGGTGGCCCGCCTGGCTCAGGATTTTCACGGCCCGAACCTAAGTTTCGGTCTCAGCGCCGGGGCCCGGCTCCGGGCCCGGGAGCGCCAGACCCGGGGCCGGGACGGCCAGGCCGCCCGCCTCTCCTATGAGGGGCAAGAATGGCTGCTGACCCTACCGGTGCCGGGGCTGCACATGCTCTATAATGCCCTGGCGGCCACCGCGGTGGGCCTCGCCCTGGGCCTGGCCCCCGGGGAGACCGCCGCCGCCCTGGGCGGGTTTCGTCCCATTCATCGGCGCTCCCAGGTCGTCACCCTGAAATCCGGGGTGCACCTGCTCAACGACTGCTACAACGCCAATCCCGGTTCCATGGCCATGGCGCTCGCCACCCTCATGGAGATCAGGGACCAGGGCCGGGCCGCGGCCGCCCTGGGGGATATGCTGGAATTGGGCCATGGGGCCGCCGCCGACCACCGGGAACTGGGCCGGCGGGCCGCCCGCCTGGGATTGGACTTATTGGTGATTTACGGCAACTTTCGCCAGGAGGTGGCCGAGGGGGCCCGGGAAGCGGGCCTGGCCCCGGACTGCGTCTTTCCGGTGGAACGGCGGCGTGACGGCGCCCGGATTTTGCAGGAAGTACTGGCGCCCGGGGACTGGCTCCTGGTGAAGGGCTCCCGCAGCATGCACATGGAAGGGCTGATTGACCGGTTGGAGGAGTCCTAACCGAAGGGTGGGCATGGACCACCAGCCGTTGCCGCGGCGGGCAGGGTCCATCCTACCAGGCTGGCTTTAAAAAGGATTTTCAAGGGAGAATGGCCTAGGTGCTCTATCATCTACTCTATCCATTGAGGACGGTCTTCGGCGGGTTCAATGTCTTCCGGTACATCACCTTCCGGACCATCTTCGCCATCCTCACGGCCCTGATCATCTCCATGGTGGTGGGGGGCTGGTTCATCCGCAAACTTCGGGAAATGCAAATCGGCCAGTATATCAGGGAAGACGGCCCCGAGTCTCACTTTTGCAAGAAGGGCACCCCCACCATGGGGGGGCTGATGATCATTTTCGCCATTCTGACGGCCACCGGCCTGTGGGCCGAATTGAATAACCCCTATATCTGGCTGTTGATCCTGGTGACCATAGGGTTCGGGCTCATCGGCTTCTACGACGATTATCTTAAGGTCATCAAGAAGGAAAACCGAGGGCTCAGCGGCCGGGCCAAGCTGGTGACCCAGACCCTGGTGGCCCTGGTGCCGGCCATCTGGTTCTACGTCAATCCCGGGTTCGACACCACCCTGACGTTGCCCTTTTTCAAGCAGGTGCAGCCCAACCTGGGCATTTTTTTCATCCCCTTCGCGGTCTTTGTCATCGTGGGATGCGCCAACGCCGTGAATCTCACGGACGGCCTGGACGGCCTGGCCATCGGGCCGGTGACCATCGCCGCCGCGTTCTACATGATCTTCTGCTACCTGGCGGGGAACATCAAGATTGCCGCGTATCTGCAAATTCCCTATGTCCGGGGGGTGGGGGAACTGTCCATCTATCTGGGAGCCATGGCGGGCGCCGGGGTGGGCTTTCTCTGGTTTAACGCCTACCCGGCCCAGGTGTTCATGGGGGACGTGGGGGCCCTGGCCCTGGGCGGCGCCCTGGGGACCGTGGCCCTGGCCGCCAAACAGGAGATCCTCCTGGCCGTCGTCGGTGGCCTCTTCGTGGTGGAGGCCCTGTCCGTCATCATCCAAGTGAGCTTTTTCAAAGTCAGCAACGGTAAGCGGGTCTTTCGCATGGCGCCGCTGCACCACCACTTTGAGCTGAAAGGGTGGCCCGAACCCAAGGTCATCGTGCGGTTTTGGATTATTGCCATTATTCTGGGGTTGGTGTCGTTGAGCGCCTTAAAGTTGCGGTAGTTATCCCCCGTCAATGGGTGGCGGGGGGTATGGGGGAGCATAGGGAACCGTTACCACCGTTTAACTTGCTTGACTGCGGGCGTAAGTCCCGCACCCAACCTTTCCCGCGCGGGGCACGGCACTCCGTGCCCCTGCGGGGGAAAGCCGCACCTTACCTGAATGAGGTAGTGTAGAAAAAGATCATACGGGTTAGACGAGTCCTCTTCTTTGTTAATGAGCTTTTGGGGAAAAAGGCGAAGGGGTGAAAAGGGTAAAAGGAAAAAGCCTGGACTGTTATATCTTTTCAAACCTTTTTCCCTTTTCCCCCCTGCATCCTGAGAGCGATGACGTTGGTGTAGAAGATCAATGGACTTTAAAGACCAGAAAATCTTAGTCGTCGGCTTGGCCCGTACCGGGGTGGCCCTGTGCCGCTTTCTTGCCGAACATGGCGCCCGGGTGACGGTCACCGACCAGGCGTCGGCCCATGACTTGGCCGACTCCCACCGTGACATCCAGGGTCTGGGGGTGATGGAAGACCTGGGCGCGGCCCGGCCCCGCTGGCAGGGCTTTGACGCCATCGTTCTGTCCCCCGGGGTGCCGCCGGAACTCCCCTGGGTCGTGGCGGCCCGGGCCGCGGGCCTGCCGGTGATGGGCGAACTGGAAATGGCCGCGCCCTTCATCCGGCGGCGGCTGCTCGCGGTGAGCGGCACCAATGGCAAGACCACTACCACCACCCTGCTGGGCGAGCTGCTGCGCGCCTCGGGGAAAAAGCCCCTGGTAGGCGGCAATATCGGCACCCCGGTGATCTCCCTCCTGGACCAGCAGACGGAGGCGGACTGCCTGGTGCTGGAGGTGAGCAGTTTTCAGTTGGACACTACCGCCCACTTTCATCCCCAGGCCGCGGCGCTCTTGAACATCACCCCGGACCACCTGGACCGCTACCCGGACTATGCGGCCTATATCGCCTCCAAGGCCCGCCTCTTCCAACGGCAAGGGCCGGATGATCTCAAGGTCCTCAATGCCGACGACCCGGTGGTATCGACGATGAATGGCGGACCCAGCCGCGTTTACCGGTTTTCCGCCACCCGGCCCCAGACCACCGGGGCCTGGCTGGACCACGCGGCGCTCAAGGTCAGGCTGGCCGATGGTCCGGAAGCAACCTTCCCTCTGGAACACATCCGGCTGGCGGAACGCCACAACCTGGAAAACATTATGGCGGCCCTGCTCCTGGCTATGGACGCGGGGGCCGACCCCGGCGCCTGCCGGGAGGTGCTGGCGAAGTTTGGCGGCTTGCCCCACCGGCTGCAATGGGTGGCCGACCTGGACGGGGTTTCTTTCTATGATGACTCCAAGGGCACCAACGTGGGCGCGGTGGCCCGCTCCCTGGCCCACTTTGACCGGCCGGTGATCCTTATTGCCGGCGGCCGTGACAAGGACAGCGATTTCAGCCTGTTGAACGGCCTGATTGCCGCCCGGGTCAAGGCCCTGGTGCTGATCGGGGAGACTCGGGAGCGCCTGGCCCGGGTGTGGCGGGGACTCGCCCCGGCCTACCAGGCCGATGACATGGCGAGCGCGGTGGCCCAGGCCCGGGACCTGGCCCGGCCCGGCGAGGTGGTGCTCCTGTCGCCCGCCTGCGCCAGCTTCGATATGTATCGGGATTATGCCCACCGGGGGCAAACCTTCCAGGAATCGGTGAGGAGGCTCTCCCATGCAAAATGAGACCAAAGCCAAGATCCAGGCAGCCGGGCCGGTCCACTACGACCAGACCCTCCAGATCACCGCTTTCTCCCTCCTGGCCCTGGGGATGGCCATGGTCTTCACCTCCAGCACCTTCTTGGCCCAGGCGCAATACAACGACGCCTACTTTTTCATCAAGCGCCAAGGGCTCTATGCCTGCCTGGGTTTGGGGGTCCTCTTCCTGGGACGCAGCATCGACTACCACCACTATAAGCGGTGGGTTTACCACATCATGCTGCTATCCCTCGTGGCCCTGGTCCTGGTCTTTATTCCGGGCATCGGCGGCAAGGTCCGGGGCGCGGCCCGCTGGGTGCGCCTGGGTCCTCTGAACCTCCAGCCCTCGGAGTTCGCCAAGCTGGCCATGGTCCTGTTCCTGGCTTACTCCCTGGCCCGGAAGCAGGAAAAGATGAAGTATTTCGCCATCGGCTTTTTGCCGCACATGCTGGTGGCCTGCCTATTCATCGCCCTGATCCTTAAGGAACCGGACTTCGGCACCTCCGTCACCGTGGCGGCCATCGTGTTCATCATGCTCTTTGTGGGCGGCACCCGGGTCACCCACATCCTGTTGGCCCTGAGCGCCTGCATCCCCTTGGGGGTGTGGATGGTGCTCCGGGACCCCAAAAAGTTTGACCGGGTCCTGTCGTTCATGGACCCCTGGAAGTACGGCCAGGACGTGGGCTACCAGCTCAAACAAGCCTTGCTGGCCATCGGCTCCGGAGGGCTGTGGGGCCTGGGTCCCGGCCAGAGCCGGGCCAAACTTTTTTTTCTGCCGGACTGCCACACCGATTTCATCCTGGCTATTTTCAGTGAGGAAATGGGGTTTTTGGGGGTCCTGCTGGTGCTGGCGCTCTACACCATCGTCATCTGCCGGGGCATTCGCACGAGCCTCAAGGCCCCGGACAGCTTCGGTTCCTACCTGGCCCTGGGGCTCACGCTCATGATCGGCCTGCCGGCCCTCATTAATATGGGGGTGGTGAGCGGCATCCTGCCCACCAAGGGGCTATCCCTGCCCTTCCTCAGCTACGGGGGCTCGGGGCTGATCGTCAATCTGCTGGCCGTGGGCATTTTGCTGAATATCAGCAGCCAGGTCAAGTTTCCCCTGGGGGCACCGCCTAAAGCGCCCAAGCCGCCGGTTAAAGCGGAAAAATAACCAAACGGGGCTTGGGGGACCGCGGCCCCGGTCAGGAGAGGTTGCAGCCGGTGCGCTTGCGGCCCGGGACGCCGCCGCGGCAAAACCGGGACGCGAACCGAGGCACGGGATTACAAAAGTTGGCCCAGGGAGGGGCTAAGGGCCATCGGGGGGCGGAGGATGAGGAACCCCAGAGAGCTCAGGGTGGTAATCGCCGCGGGCGGCACCGGCGGACACCTGTTTCCCGGCATCGCCGTAGCCCGGGAGTTCCAGGAGCGTCACCAGGCGGCGATCACCTTCCTCACCACCCCCAAGGCGGTCACCACCCAGATCTTGGAGCGCTACGGCTTTGCCTGGGAGACCGTTGCGGCCCGGGCCCTGAAGGGAGAGGGCCTCCTGAGCCGGGGGCGCACCCTCTTGGGGGTGCCGGGGGCCGTGCTGGCGGCCCGGACCCGGCTGGAAAATCTCAATCCCCACCTGGTTCTGGGCGTGGGCGGCCATTCCTCGGGACCCGTGGGGGTGGCGGCCTGGCTCCTGGGTATTCCCCTGGCCCTCCACGAGCAGAACGCCATCCCCGGGGCCACCAACCGCTATCTGGCCCGTTTGGCCCGGAAAATCTTTGTCTCCTTTCCCGCCAGCCAGGATTTTTTCCCCTCGGGGCGCTGCCTCTGGACCGGCAACCCCATCCGGCCGGAGTTTTTTGAGATTTTTCATATAGGGGAGCCGCGGCCAGCGGCCCCGTTTACGGTTATGATCACCGGCGGCAGCCAGGGGGCCCATCACCTCAATATGGCGGTGCTGGCGGGCCTGCCATTGCTGGTCGACCAGAAAGACCGCCTGGCCTTTTTGCACCTCACCGGAGAGGCCGATCAGGAAGAGGTGGTTGCGGGCTACCGGGAGCACGGCTTCGCCGCGGAGGTGGCGGCCTTCACCCCGGAAATGCCCCGGCTGATGCGTAAGGCCCACTTGCTGGTGTGCCGGGCCGGGGCCTCCACTTTGGCGGAACTCACCGCGGTGGGCCGGGCCGCCATTCTGGTGCCCTACCCCTTCGCGGCCAACAACCATCAGGAGTTCAACGCCAGGTTCCTGGCGGCCGCCGGGGCCGGGGAGATTATTTTAAATAAAGATTTTACCGGAGCGGCTTTCGCTGGTAAGATTAACCAATTCCTCACCGAACCCGAATGTCTGGCCGGCATGGAGGCCGCCAGCCGCCAACTGGCCAAACCCGACGCGGCTAAAGAGATCGTGGCGGGGTGTTTGGAGATGGTTAACATGTAGGGTGCGCACCGCGCACCATCAATTAAAGGCCATGGCTCATGCCAAGGTATTTGCGGCCAAGGACGGCAGGCGGCACATTTTTCTTCACCTTGGTGACGTTTGAACGGAGAAGGATACTTACCCTGGATATCAGCAAACAAATTTTATTTAAGGCGTTTGCGGAGGTTCAGAGCCAATACCCCTTTTCCATGGAAGCCTGGGTCCTCCTGCCGGATCATCTCCATGCAATTTGGACCTTACCGGATGGTGATAATGATTATTCTAAACGCTGGGGATTGATTAAAGCCAAGTTTTCCAAGGAAGGGAAGGCATTTTTGCACGGCTCACAAGTACCTAACCCTTCACGGATTAAACGCCGTGAGACTACCCTCTGGCAGCGACGTTTTTGGGAGCATGGCATCAGAGACGATGAGGATTTCCAGAGGCATCTTGATTATATTCATTATAACCCGGTAAAGCATGGTTTGGTCACAAGAGTAGGGGACTGGCCTTATTCCACCTTTCATCGTTATGTCAGGGAAGGATCTTACCCTGAAAACTGGGGAGAAGGCGTCTCTTTTGACCAGGATGATTGCTTTGGAGAATAAGAATGGTGCGCAGTGCGCACCCTACGTTACTTTTCAATCGGCTGATAAATTCGGCGAATGAAAAAGATGGCGGGCAGTGCCCGCCCTACATTGGCTTAAGAAATGCTTGAATTTATTATTAATAATTTGAAATATATCGAATGGTTTCATCATATAATTAAAATATTTTTTCTCAAACATATTCCAAACATTGCAGGTGAATACATTGTTAGATACGAAAATGAAGCCTCTCAAGATGCTGAAACTGTGGATGCTAAGCAATTTCTCTCTTATGTTTATGGCGATCTAACTCCTTTTGATGTGGGAAAAAAATACTATTTCTTTGGTAAAATTTATCCTACTCGATTGATATCTTACAAATTTTGGCCGATTGATCCTAATTTGCATGATTTTGGAGTAGGATTTTTAAAAATAGTTAGCCATCCGGACGTTACTTATTTTGCCGAAGGATATTCAATTGATATTGACGAAAAAGTGCAATTATATACTCGGAAGTTTTTTCTTATCAAAAAATAATGATACTAACGAACTCCTTTGAAAATTACAAAGTAACGTAGGGTGCGCACTGCGCACCATCAAATATGGTTGTTTAATCAACACGGACTGTTAAATGGTGTCAAAGATATTGACTCCCAATTTATCCTACCACTTCATCGGCGTCGGCGGCATTGGCATGAGCGGCCTGGCGGAGCTGTTGGTGCGCCAGGGGCATCAGGTGAGCGGCTCGGATTTGGCCCCGGGGGCCATCACCCAGCGACTTGAAACGTTAGGAGTGCGCGTCCACCAGGGCCACCGCGCCGAAAACCTGGAAGACGCCACCATCGTGGTCCATTCCACCGCAGTCAAAGAAGACAACCCCGAACTGGCCACGGCCCGGGCCCGAGGCCTCACGGTCCTCCGGCGCGGCGAAATGTTGGCCGCCCTGATGCAAGACCACTTCCAAATAGCGGTCACCGGGGCCCACGGCAAGACCTCCACCACCGCCATGACCGCGGCGGTGCTCCGGGCCGGCAATCTCGACCCCACCGTGGTGGTGGGGGCCCTGTGGGATTGCTTGGGGTCCAACGCCGTCCTGGGCCGGGGCGACTACTTCGTGGCCGAAGCCGACGAAAGCGACGGCTCCTTTACGTATCTCGCTCCCCAGGTCAGCGTCATCACCAACCTGGACAAAGAGCACCTGGATCACTACCGGGATCTGGCCCACATCCAGGCGACCTTTTCCGGCTACCTCCAGAATCTCCCGTCGGGGGCCCGGGTGGTGGCCTGGGCTGATGACCCTCATCTGGCCCCGGTCCTCAAAAACTGCCCCCACGAGTTGATCACCTATAGCTTAAAGCCGGGGACGGCCGATTTTTACGCCACCGACCTCTCGCCCCAGGGGTTGGGCCACCGCTTCTGCCTGTGGCGCCGTGGGCAGGCTCTGGGGACCATCAATCTGCCCCTGGCCGGGGCCCACTACGTCCTCAACGCCATGGCCGCCGGCGCCGTGGGCAGCCTCCTGGGGCTGGATTTTCCGGTCTGGCAGCAGGGGCTCCAAAATCTGGGCCAGATTCACCGCCGCTGCCAGGTCAAGGGCGAAGCCCGGGGCATCCTGGTGCTGGACGATTACGGGCATCACCCCACGGAGATCCGCTCTACCTTGACCGGCCTGGCCCAGGCCTTTCCCCACCGCCGTCTGGTGGTGGCCTTCCAGCCGCACCGCTACAGCCGCACCCAGGCGCTGTTGCCGGAATTTTTTCCCGTCTTTCAACAGGCCGAGATGGTCTTTATCACCGAGATTTACGGTGCCGGGGAGCGCCGCCTCAATGGCGTCTCCGGACGCTCCGTGTATGAAGGCATCCATCGCACCGGCCACCCCGGGGTTCACTTTATTGAAGAAAACGGGGCGATGGCCGATTATATCCTTGATCACCTCGCGGCCGGTGACCTGGTCCTCACCCTGGGGGCCGGGGATATCTGGAAGACCGGCGAAG
>CAYNMI010000002.1:0-30900 GCA_964398095.1 uncultured Desulfobacca sp. | reverse complement strand
CCGACCACGGGGTTGTGGCGGCGGGCCAAGGGGGCGGCCACCCGGTATCTGTCGCCGGAGGCGGGGGGAGAGGTGGGCGCCCGGGAGGTGGTGGCCCGGTATTTGACGGCCCTGACGGAAACCCCGGGGCAGGGGGACCGGTTGGCGGCGTTCCGGATTACCCGGAAGGCGGCTCAGGATTTGGGGGCCTTCTGGGAGGAGGGGCTGGCGGCACCAGGGGTGAGCGGGATGTTGGCCGAGAGCGGCGGAGGGTTGGAGGAGGCCGTGGTCCGGACTGCCCTGACGCTGGTGGTGCCGCCGGCGGTGAAATCTGCAGATAGGCCGGCCACGGCGGACCTGGTGCGGCAGTTTCTGGCCACGGCGCTGTATCTGCGTCTGGCCCTGGACCTGGGGGAGCCCCTGGAGGCCGCGGCGGGCAGCTACCGGCGACTCCGGGACGGGTTAAACCGGATTAAGGCAGTGATTGAGGCCGGCCCAGAAGCGGCAGGCCCGCCATCGGAACCTCCTGCCACCCCCGGCCACTGGCAGGGCCTGGCGGGTTGGACCTGGGTCACGGAAATTATGGATGGGATGCTGGTCAGACTCAGGTAAGGGCGACCCGCCGGGTCGCCCCTACGAGGCCGCCGCATAGACCCTCGCGGCATTCCAGTGCTTAGACGACAGATTTGCCGGCCAGGTTCTACGGTCGCAAAGGCGAGGGCCCACTATGGCCGTTGAGCTTTATCTCAGGAACCCGGGGGAACGGCGCCGGCCGCCGCCGGGGCTGGCCGCGGTCCTGCACCTGGATGAACCGGGCCGGCCCGGCTTACCCCTGCATCACAATCTGGCCCGGCTGCCGGGGTCGCCGGAGCCGCCGGGTCAAAGCGTCCAGGCCTTTCTGTTGGCGGCCCTGGGGGTCTGGGCTGCCGATAAATTCGCGGCGCGGCAAGCCACCCCCGATGCCTGGACCAGGGAGCTCACGCTGCATCTGCCCGTCAGCCCCGGCTGGCTGGACCTGGCCCCGCGCCTGAGCCGGCTGCTCAATTTTCTCACCGGGGATAACTGGACCCTCAAAATGTGGGAAGCAACCCTGGACCTGGGTCTGAAGGGGGAGTGGCCCCACGCCTGGTGCCCGGACGGGGTGATGCTGTTCTCCGGGGGGCTGGATTCCCTGGTGGGGGCCCTGGACTTTTTGGAGGCCGGGCAACGCCTGCTCCTGGTGAGCCACTATGATTTCGGGCAACTGGCCGCTATCCAGCAGACCCTGGCCGCGGCCCTGACCCGCCATTACGGCCCGGAGCGGCTGCACCACCTGGGGGTCCGGGTGCAGTTTCCCGAGGCGCCGGAACTGTCCCTGCGGAGCAGGTCGCTGCTCTACCTGGCTTTGGGGCTGGCCGCGACCGCGGCCTTCGGTTCCGCTACCCCTCTCATCATCCCGGAAAACGGCTGGATCAGCCTCAATCCGCCCCTGACCTTAAACCGCCTGGGAAGTTGCAGCACCCGCACCACCCACCCTTATTTTCTGGAGCAGCTCACGGGCCTGTGGCGGGACGCGGGCCTGGCCACCCCCCTGGTCAACCCGTACCAGGGTCTCACCAAGGGGGAGATGCTGCGCCAATGCCGCAACCGGGAATTTTTGGGGCACCTCTTCGGGCACAGCGTCTCCTGCGCCCGGCCGGTGGTCTCCCGCTGGCAGGGAGGCAAGGCCGGCGCCTGCGGCTATTGCTATCCCTGCCTGATGCGCCGGGCCGCCCTGCACACTGCGGGCTGGGATCGGGGCGAGGATTACCGGCGGGACGGGTTGGCGGAGCCCGCGCTTCTGGCCCACCGGGTCCGGGGGCGGGACCTCCGGGCCCTGTTGCTGGCTGTGAAGACCTGGGAGGACACCCCGGCCGAGATGGAGGCGCGGCTGATGCCGGGCGCCTCCCCGGAGGCCGGCGCGGTGCTGGCCCGGGGGTTTCAGGAAATCGCCGGGTGGTTCCGGGATCAGGGGCCGGAGTGGATTAAGGCGTATTGGGACTGATTGGGGCAATCCGCCAATAGCGGCCGGGCTCCTGGCCTGGCCGGAAACCTGACCTGCAGGCGGCATAGCCAACCAAGAAAAATGCGATCAGGCGAAGATGTAGGCGGTCACCAGGAGGTAGAGGCCGAAGCCGACAATCATGATGATGGCGATAACTGCGAGGAATTTCATATGCTTATGTTCGATCATGGCTCTCCCCTCTTAATCAGCTTGGCATGATTTCATGAAATAGGCAACGATTCTTATGAGCTCCCCTCATCCTGGCCCCGAGACGCCGTCAAGACTCGCCCTTAAAACAGGAGGGCCAGAGCCAGCCTTTCAATGAGGTCCCGATTTTCCAGTTTTTCCCGCCAGAGAGCGGTGATGGCCGTCGCCCCCAGGTAAGCCCCGGATATAGCCCCCGCCATGGCCCCCAGGGTGTCCCGGTCACCGCCGCTGAGCACCGCCACCATGAGGCAGTCCTCAAAGGAGTTTGGCTGGGCCAGAAAAGCATAGAGGGCAAAGGGCAGGGACTCGTGGACCTTGACCGATTTCCCCAAGATGGCGGCCGCCTTGGTTCCATGCACCCCGCCCTTCAACAACGCCCGGACCAGGGACAATTTCTCCTTGATCTCCGGGGTCTTGGCCAGCGCGAGGATGCGCCTTAAGAAGGCGTCCCGGGGAAAAGGTTTCCGGGGGTCCAGGTGCAGTGCCATGGCCACGGTACCGGCCTGGACCGCGGCCCCATCCTGGGCCAGGGGATGGGCGTGGGTGACCGCGGCGGCGGCCGCGGCCTTGGCATACAGGTCCGGGGCGTCGTGAAAGAACAACCCCAAAGGCGCCACCCGCATGGCCGCCCCGTTGCCCAGGGAACCCTCCCCGTCAAACAGGCGCCGGGCCGCTTCCTCGTAAGTGATACCTGACTGGTCCACCATCTGAAAGATGGCGGGCGGGCCGGCAGCATACCCCCGCCAGGGTTCCCGGTTGAAATGGCGGTGAAAAGTGCGGCCCAGGTAGTGGGGGTCCAGGTCCCCCCTCTCGGCCAGGGATTCGGCCAACCCTATGGCCATGGCCGTGTCATCGGTATAGCGCAGCATGGGGGCGGCGGCAATGGCGGCCCGGAGCCGGCCTTCTTCCGGAAACCGAAAGGCCAGTTCGCCGATGGCATCCCCCAGGGCACTGCCGAGCATGCAGCCCAGGTATTTGCCCCACAGCTTTTCTTTTTTCCCCTGCATATCAGGGCCCGTCCTCCTGGCAGAGTTCCCGGATGATCACCTGCTGGATGGCGTCCCGGCTGCGGCGATAATCCGCCAGGCTGCCGCCGTAGGGGTCAGGAACCGGGCGCTGGATCACCCTGTCCATGGAGGCCGGGGAGATGCGCCCTCTCAGGGAGTGGCCGGAAAGGTTGACCAGGAGGCGATACTCCGTTAGGTCCAACTCCTCCAGGCCCTTGGAACGCAGGCCCGCGGTGCTGACGCCCATCTCGGCCAAAGCCTCCAGGGTCTCAGGGGCCACAAACCCCAGGGGGCTGATCCCGGCGGAGGCCGCGGCCCAGCGATCCCCGCACCGGTGCCGGGCCAGCGCCTCGGCCATGATGCTGCGGCAGGAATTGCCCAGGCAGATGAAGAGGACCTTGGGTTGCATCCCGGTCGCCTTTAATACAGTTTTCGGTTAAATCAATAAGAAATATCAGTCGATTATAGAGATAGTTTGTTGCATTTTAGACTATGGTATAACCTCTTGGATCAGTGGTTGGTTGTTACTGACTACTGACTACTGCTTCCCCTCGGTCACCAGCACCGCCGCCCCCTGGATCTGACCGTGGCGCAGGCGCTCCAGGGCCTCGTTGGCCGCCTCCAGGGGAAAGGTCTGGACCTCGGTTTTAACCGGCACCCGGGGGGCGATCTCCAAAAACTCCTCGCCGTCGGCCCGGGTCAGGTTGGCCACGGAGCGCACCACCCGTTCCCCCCAGAGGATGTCGTAGGGGAAAGCCGGGATGTCGCTCATGTGGATGCCGCCGCTGACCACGACTCCCCCCTTGGCCGAGGCCCTCAGGGCCGCGGGAATGAGCGGCCCCACCGGCGCGAAAATAATGGCCGCGTCCAATTCCTCCGGGGGCAGTTCGTCGGAGCTCCCGGCCCACACGGCCCCCAGCCGGCGGGCGAACTCCTGGGACTCGGTGTCTCCCGCCCGGGTGAAGGCATAGACCTGTTTGCCCTGGAACAAGGCAATCTGGATGGTGATGTGGGCCGCGGCCCCGAAACCGTAAATCCCCAGCCGCGCCCCGGCCTCTTTGGCCATGCGGTAGGACCGGTAGCCGATGAGCCCGGCGCACAAGAGCGGCGCCGCCTCGGCGTCGGTGTAACCCGGGGGCAGGGGAAAACTGTAGCGCTGGTCGGCCACGGCGTATTCGGCGTAGCCCCCGTCCAGGGTATAGCCGGTGAAGCGGGGGTTATCGCACAGGTTCTCCTGGCCCCGGCGGCAGTAGCGGCAAGTGCCGTCGGTGTACCCCAGCCACGGCACCCCGAGGCGCTGCCCCACCTGAAACTGCCGGACCCGGCTGCCGGTTGCCACCACGGTGCCCACGATTTCATGGCCCAGGATCAGGGGCAGTTTGGGGTGGGGCAGGTCCCCGTCCACCACGTGGAGGTCGGTGCGGCAAACCCCGCAGGCGTGGACCCGGATCAGCACCTGTTCCGGGCCCGGCTGGGGTATCGGCACCTCCAGCCACTTAAGGGGCCGGCCCGGCTGCTCCAGCACCATGGCGCGCATGGTTTTCGGTTTGGTCATCAGGCTCGCTCCCCGTGGCCTCGCCTTTAGAGGGCTGACTCAGTCTCGATAAGATACCTTACCATAAATTTTGCAACGCACCCGTCAAGATGAAAAAAATCTAGGGAAAATCTTGGGTGGCCTGAAGCAATCATCCTGAAGTCGGCCCTGGACCCCTGCCACCTGATGATGGGCGTCCCCGGGACTACTCTGGCCGCGCTGCATCAACACATCCTGGACATGGCCAAACCCATCGCCATGCTTAACAAGGCCCGCCCCGGCGGCCGGTAGTCTGGTATCCCAGATATTCCTTGCATAAATCGCTGGCGGGAGGCCCCTGGGATATAGACGCCTATCCTTGCCAAACCGGGCGGCCTGATGATAATTTAGGGTCCAAGGAGCCGGGCCTGGTGCCAGAGAACCTGCCTTTGCCTGGCCTTTTCCCAGATCTCGCAGACCGGGTCTCGGGACTCTCCAGCCGTTGGCTATTCTCGGCCGGCTCTTGATGAAACAGCTTTAGAGAATCGATCCGGCATGCTCAAGTGGGGTTGCGGCCATGTGGAAAAGGCGAATTGCACGTCCGGTCCCGGAAGTCGAACAGATTGACCAAGTGGGAGATTTCTTTAAGGAATGGGAAATTTACCAGAAAGTGGAGGAGAATGACTATCTTTCTCACCGGGAAGTATATGCCCTCCTGCACCGGTTTCTGCTGGCCCATTGCCCCCATGCCTCGGTGTTTCTGGACCTGGGCTGCGGAGATGCCGAATTTGTCCCGAAGGCCCTGGAAGGCACCGCCATCCGGCGCTACGTCGGGGTTGATTTCAGCAAGCAGGTCCTGGAACTGGCCCAAAAGCATCTTACCCCGCTTCAATGCGCTCACCAGTTAGTTGAACAAGATTTTTATGAATTTGTCCGGGAAGCCAAAACCAGAGCAGATGTGATTTGGATGGGGTTGACCTTTCATCATTTGCCCCTAGCCCAAAAAGCGACCTTTCTGCATCTGGCCCGCCGCATCCTGCCCGAGAACGGCTACCTCTTGATGTATGAACCCGTTCTTTTGGAAGACGAGACCCGGGACCAATTTCTGGAGCGTTCGTGGCAGAACCTCAACCGGGTCTGGCTGGCGATGTCCCCGGAAGAACTGCAGAAAATCCAAACCCATGTGTCCCAATGCGATTTTCCGGAAAAATTCTCGCTGTTAAGCCGGCTGGGACAGGAGCACGGGTTCTCCGGGGTGAAGCAGCTCTTCCAGGATCCGGCCAAGCTCTTCTCTCTCATAGGTTTTCAAGCCTGAGGGTCACTTGACTACTCCCCGTTGGCCCATGCGGCCGATTCTTTCGACCCAAGGCCTGGGTGCCGGTTTATTTGATTTTTCCCCTCAGTATTTGCTAAAGTAGTATCACAAGGGCATCAGGGTGCGGCCGCGGCCACGGTAAGATGGCGTCGTGGCGCTGCCCAGCCTTTTGAGGCATCCCGCAGCCCCGCCCATTGGTCCCCGCCAACCACCCGGCCCGGTTGCGAGCTTATCTGTAAGTGACTCCCTGGGCCGGGGCGGCGCTGCACCTGCCAACCTCAAAAACCCCGGAGGGTAAACATCCCCGGCCGTTAAAGGCGTTGAAGCCGCCAGGCTTCAGGGTCGGACATTCACCAAGGAGGTTTAGTCATGGCTGGAACCGCCAACGTCACCATCGGGTCTTATCTTGCCACCCGCCTGGAGCAGTTGGGCCTGCGCCACTACTTCGGTATCCCCGGCGATTACAACCTGGCCCTGTTCGATCAAATCCTGGGAAACCAAAACTTGGCCTGCATCAGTTGCTGCAATGAGCTCAACGCCGGCTATGCCGCCGACGGCTATGCCCGGGCCCACGGCTTGGCGGCCATGCTGGTGACTTACAGCGTCGGCGCCCTGAGCGCCGTGAACGCCATTGCCGGCCATTATGCCGAGGACCTGCCGGTGATTTTGATCTCCGGCGGCCCCAACACCCACTCGGAACCGGAAAACCAGATCCTGCACCACTCCCTGGGGGAGGTGCGCTATGGCTATGTGCGGGAGATGTTTGCCTCGGTGACTGCGGCGGCGGTCATCGTCCGGCACGCCGAGGACGCCCCCCGGCTCATCGATCAAACCATTGCCGCCTGCCTCAGGAGCCGCAAGCCGGTCTACCTGGAGATTGCCTGCAATATCGCCGCCCTGGAAATCCCGGCCCCCCAACCCTATCAGTTTTGGACCAAACCCGCCAGCAACCCCGAGACCCTGAAAGAGGCGGTGGACCATGCCGCCGCCATGCTCAACGCCGCGGTCAAGCCGGTGGCGGTGGGCGGGGTCAAGTTGCGCGCCGCCGGGGCGATGGACGCCTTCCGGCAATTCATCGACGCCTCGGGTTACGCCGTGGCCATGATGCCCAACGCCAAA
This sequence comes from uncultured Desulfobacca sp., assembly GCA_964398095.1. Taxonomy (GTDB): domain Bacteria; phylum Desulfobacterota; class Desulfobaccia; order Desulfobaccales; family 0-14-0-80-60-11; genus 0-14-0-80-60-11. The sequence goes on along the minus strand of CAYNMI010000002.1, from coordinate 23,737 downwards.
AGCTTTTTCCCGGAAAATCACCCCAACTTCGTGGGGATCTACTGGGGCCCGGTGAGCAGCCCCGGCACCGAGGCCATCGTGGAATCCGCCGATGCTTACGTGTTTGCCGGGCCGGTCCTCTCGGACTATGCCTCCTGCGGCCATACCATCGAAATCAGTCCGAAAAAACTCATTCACGTCGGGCCCGACTTCGTGCAATTGCCCGGGACCCTCTATCAGGATATTGTCATGGATGAGTTTTTTACCGCCCTGGCCGGCCAGATCAAGCGGAACGACACCTCCCTGGTGACCTTTAACCGCACCCGGACCCAAACCGTGCCGGAGCCCCCCATCGACCGGGCCGCCCCCATCCGCACCCGGCGCCTCTTTTACATGATCCAGGGGATGCTGGACGGCAACACCACCCTCATCGCCGAAACCGGGGATTCCTGGTTCAACACCATCAACCTCTCCCTGCCCCAGGGCAGCAGCTTCGAAATCCAGATGCAATATGGCTCCATCGGCTGGTCGGTGGGCGCCGCCCTGGGTTACCAGCTCGCGGTGCAGCCCGCCCGCCGGGTCATCGCCTGCATCGGCGACGGCTCCTTCCAGATGACGGCCCAGGAGCTCTCCACCATGATCCGCTACGGCCTCAAACCCATTATCTTCATCATGAACAACGGCGGCTACACCATCGAAGTGGAGATTCACGACGGCCCCTATAACGTCATCAAGAACTGGAACTACGCCGAGCTGGTGCCGGCCTTTAATGGGGCCGACGGCAACGGCTGGGGCTGCCGGGTCCGCACCGAGGGAGAGGCCCAGGACGCCATCCAGAAGGCCCTGACCCACGACGGCCTGAGCGTCATTGAAGTCGTGATCGATAAGGATGATTGCAGCCGGGACCTGCTGGAGTGGGGCACGAGGGTGTGCGCCTGCAACGCCCGCCCGCCCAAGACCTTGAAGGCCTTTGGTTAACCATGGGGGCCGGGTGGGGCCGGGGCCGCCGGCCCGCCGCCTCATACCGTTTTCGGTAAAATAATTCTGGGAATTCATCAGGTTAACCTGAGAGTTGGTTTCATCTGAATCTGGTATAAGCCCCGGTTGGATGCCCGGTGGAGGAGGGAGCATGGCTACGGACAAACTGGCGACCATCAAAGAACGACTGGCGCAATCCCCTGAGGCCCTAATCAGAGAGGATATCCAGTGGCTGGTCAAGCGGGTGGAGGAGTTGGAGGGGGAGAATGCCTGGCTGAAACAGGAGCTGGCGTATTCCGAGTACCAGGGCGAAACTGGGGGGTAATACCGCCTCGCGCCCCAACGGCTGGCGCCGGCGCCGGCTGGGGCCGGGGGCGCTATAACGATTGAGGCTCTTGCCAAAAGGCATTTTGTCATCCTGAGCGCAGCGAAGGATCTCGGTGGCACAGGCTTTCCAGCCTGTGCAGCATTTTCGACACAGCCTGGAAAGGCTATGCCACTAAAAGATGAGATTCTTCAGTCGCTGCGCGCCCTCAGAATGACAGGCATGGAAATATTTGCCAGCAGCTCGACTGATATTTCCTTTTGATTTAACCGAAAACCGCAAACTGAAAACCGAAAACAATATTACTTGGCCTCGGGCCGGAAGACCGTATCCCAGTCAGCCGGGGGCGGCGCCGCCTGCAACTGCCGGCAGCGGTCCCGGAAGGTCCGGGCCGGGCCGTCCTGGGGATTTTGCGTCAGGAGGGCCTCGAACGCGGCCTCGGCCTCGGGAAAGCGGCCCTGGCGGTAGAACTCCAGCCCCGCGGCGAAGTCCCGGCGCCGCCGCTCGGTCTCCGGGGCCAATGCCCCCGTCAGGCCCAGGACTTCAAAGACCCGGACCGCCTGCTCCTTGCCTTTCACCGCCACCAGGTCCAGCTCCCGGAACTCCACCGCGTCGTCGCAGGCCGCCACCGTGGTTTCACTGGCCATGACAGAGGAGCCGTAAAACTTGTTCAGGCCCTCCAGGCGGGAGGCCAGGTTGACCGTGTCGCCGATGACGGTGTAGTCGAAGCGCTTCACCGACCCCAGGTTGCCCACGATGGCGTCGCCGGTGTGCAGCCCGATGCGCATGGTCAGGGGGGGCAGGCCCAGGCCGGCAAAGCGGCGGTTCAACTCCACCAGGGCCCGGGTTTGGCGCAGGGCCGCCCGGCAGGCCCGGACGGCCTGGTCCGGCTGCTCCAGGGGGGCGCCCCAAAAGGCCATAATGGCGTCGCCTTCGAACTTGTCCACGGTGCCGGCCTCATCCAGGATGATCTCGGTCATGGCCGACAGATAATCGTTGAGCAGGGAAACCACGGTTTCGGGGCTGAGGCGCTCCGAAATGGTGGTGAACCCGGCCAGGTCCGAGAAAAACAGGGTGACCCGGCGGCGTTCGCCCCCCAAACCCAGTTTTTCCGGGTGTTCCAGTAAATGTTCGATGACCGCGCCGGACATGTACTGGCCGAACATGCGCCGGATGTAAAGCTTCTGGCGGCCCTCGGTGGCGTAGCTCAAGGCGGCGGCCAGGATAAAGCTCAGAACCAGGGGGACCCCGGGCAACACCGGATCGGCCCACCAACCGGCCCAAAAGGCGGCCACCGAGAGGCCCAGATAAAGCAGGACCAGGCCCGTGAACACGGCCAGGGTGATGGCCAGGCTGGAAAAGTACAGGACCACCAGGACCATGATGGTCGCCAGAATTACCATGCTGGCCCCGGAGACCCACCCGGGGACCGGCCGGAGGAAATCGCCCCGGAGGAGATTATCCAGGAGGGTGGCGTGGATCAACACCCCGGGGTAGATGGCGGCCACCGGCGAGGCCTTCAGGTCCAGGAGGCCCGGGGCGGTGAGGCCCACCAGGACCCACTTGCCGGCAAAATCCTTGAGGGGGTAAATGGGGGGCAGGCCGTGCCGGAGGCGGGCCTCCGAGGCGATGACGTTGGCCGCGGAAAACCGTTTATGGCTGCGGCTGGGGCCGCGAAATCGGAGGAGGAAACGTCCCTGGGGGTCCAGGGGAATAGCGCCGCGCCCCACCATGAGGGCGCCGGGCGCAAATTTGAGGGGGCCGGGGTTCCCGAAGCGGTGGAAGGCCGCAAATCCCAGGGTGGGCAGCCACTTATGCTTAAAGGGGAACACGAGAGGCACCCGGCGATAGATGCCGTCGGGGTCCGGGCTGGACTCCACGTTCCCCAGGGCCTGGGCCGCCTGGAGCAGCGGCGGCACGGGGGTGACCATGGCGCGATAGGTGGTTTGCTCCCGGGGCGCCGGACCGGGGATGGTGAGGCCGGCTTTGGCCAGGAGGTCCGCCTCCGAGGGGTTGGGCGGCTTGGCCTGCCGGGACAGGAAAAACGGCAGCACCACGTTGCCGGCCGCGGCCGCGGCCTGGGCCAGGCGCTGATCGTCTTCGGGACCGTAAGACGAGGCCTCGGTGAACAGGATGTCGAAGATCACCGCCTTGGCGCCGGCCCGGTGGCAATAATTGATGAGAGGGGCGTAAAGCTGCCGGGGCCAGGGCCAGGTAACGCCCTGCTTCTTAAAGAAATCCAGGTCTGGCTGGTCCACCGTCACCACCACGATGTCGGGAGAGGCGGCGGGTAAGGGCACGTGGCGAAAGAACAGGTCCAAAGTCATGAGGCGGAAAGGTTGCAAGACCCGGGTGATGAAGAGGCTCAGGATGAGGGTTGCCAGGATAAGCCCCACCGCGGCCAGAACTTTATTATGCCGGAACGTCAGGGGTGATTTGGTCAATGGCGCCCTCTTCCTGCCTGAAGCGGCCGCGGCCCGCGGTTAGCGGAGGCGGATGCGATATTTCTCCACCAGATGGTGGGGATGATACGACATCTTGGCCTGTCTCAGACCCGGCTCCCCCAGGTCCTGCTCCCGGTTGATAAAGGTCACCCCGGCCCAGGCCTCCCGGCAGAACTGCTGATTGATGACCGCGTAAAGCCCCCCTAATTCCGGGTTGGCCTTCTCCAGATGGATGACCGCGGTGGTCTCATTGAGCATTTCGCCGCAGGTGAAGGCCTCCACCCGGCCGTCCACGAGAATCACGCCGCCTTGGAGCTCCAGGGCCGCGAAATCGGCCAGGGCCACGCCGATGGCCGCCCACTCCCCGGTGAGGGACAGGTCCAGGTCACACCGCTTTATATTACACCATCTGGCGCTCAGGTCCAGACAGGCGGCCAGATGCTCAGGGCCGAGAGGTTGGTAGCGATAGGGGTGGGTCCGGGCGAAGCTGTGGATGTGGTTGCGTTTGGCATGGTAAGGCCCGCCGGGTAAGTCGATGAGGTCGGCGCGGCGGTAGACGTAATCGAAATGATCTCGTAAGGGCTCCACCTCGAAATCGGGATGGCCGTCCAGTTCGGCCGCCAGCCGGGGGTCGGCCCGCTCCACGGCGGGGTCCGCCACCCCTTGCGCGTCCTTAAGCCAGGCCAATACCCGGCGACAGAGGTCGGCCCGGGGCGGGGGCCCCAGGGGCGGCAGGGCGAAGGCGCGGCCGCCGGCGGCCAGACTCACGACGATCAGACAATCCTGGTCCAGGGACCACTGATAGTCATAATGGGACTGCCACATGAAGAGATTGGTGAAGGTCAGCTCCGAGGTTTCGGGTTGATAGTCCCGGAGGATGTGCCGGAATAGGTCCCGATCCGCCAGTTCCAGGGGCTTGAACCGGGGAAAAACCGGCGGTGAGGCGGCGGCGCTGGGGTGGCGATTCATAATTTTTCCGAGTTAACTCACGGTCATTCTGGGCTGCGTCCGGGGCGCGGGCCAAACCCGGGCAAGGGCTCATGACATCATATCAGAAAAATGGCGGGAAACGACCTAGAGCGGCACGATATGGCCGTTCTCCAGAGCCAGCAGGTGATCGCCCACGCGCTTGGCCTGGGCGGGATCGTGGGTTACCAGGATGATGGTGGCCTTGGCGGCGGCTTTCATGCTCAAAATGATTTGTTCGATAATTTCCGTGTTCTTGAGGTCGATGTTGGCCGTGGGCTCATCCAGCATGAAGACCTCGGGCTCGATGACCAGGGACCGGGCGATGCCCAGGCGCTTGGTTTCGCCGCTGGAGAGGTCCAGGCCGTTTTGGCCGCGCTTGTGGTCCAGGCCCACCTGCAGCAGGATGTCATTGACCCGGGCCTCGATCTCCTGGGCGCGCCGGCCCCGAATCTTCAGGCCATAGGCCACGTTGTGGAACACCGAGGTGTTGAAGACGCCGATGCGGGGCAGGAGGAGGTTAAGGCGCCGCCGCAAGGCGAGATCGTGGGGCCGCACCGCGCCATTCTCCAGATAGCGCACCTCCCCGGCGTCGGGGGGCTCCAGGAGGGCGGCGATGCGCAAAAAGGTGGATTTACCGCTGCCGTTGGGACCCATCAAGGCATAAGTCCGGCCGGGTTTGAAGGTGAAGGAGCACTCCCGCAACACGGTCTGGCCGGGGTAAGTCTTGGCGAGGCCGGCAACTTCCAGGGTTAATCCCATAGGATGACTCCGGAGCGGACGCCGCCGGCCTGCTGAAAGAATCGCAGGCCGAGGTTGATGCCCAGGGCGATGAGCAGGAGGATGATCCCCAGGGCGATGGCCAGCTCAAAATCTCCCATGCTGGTCTTGAGGACGATGGTGGTGGTGATGACCCGGGTATAACCGGCGATATTGCCCCCGACGATGAGGATGCCGCCCACTTCGGCCATGACCCGGCCCAGGCCGGCCATGACCCCGGCCATAATGCCGTAGCGGGCCTCCCGGACCACCGTGAGGACCTCTTGCATGGGCGTGGCCCCCAGGGTGACGGCGGCCTGGCGGATCACCGGGTCCACCTTGGCGATGGCGGCGTGGGACAGGGAGGCCACAATGGGGAAGGCCAGCACCGTCTGCACGATGATCATGGCCGACGGGGTATAGAGCAAGGCCAGAAAACCCAGGGGGCCGCTCCGGGACAGCAGCAGATAGAAAAACAGGCCCACCACCACCGGGGGCAGGCCCATGCCGGTACTCAGCAGGCTGAGAATCAGGCCGCGGCCGGGCACCCGCCGCTGGGCCAGCAGGGCCCCCACGGGCAGGCCCAGGCAGGTGGCCACTACCAGGGCGGTTCCCGAGACCTGGAGGGACAGGAAGATAATATGGAGGAACTCGGGATCCAGGGTAATGATGAGTCGGACGGCCCCGAGAAAACCCTGAATGATGGAATCCATGCGCTGGGGGGCGGGGCAGGCCGCGGCGTCAGCCGCCGCAGCCGGCCCCCGGTTGCCGGTTATTTGGCGTCAGGAACGAATAATTTGTTCCCATGCTTGTCTTTATAGGCGGCAATGGCTTTCTGGCCTTCGGGAGAAATGAGCCAGTTGACGAACACCATGGCCTCTTTATATTTCACGTTTTTATGCTTGGCCGGATTCACCGCCATCACCCCATATTGGTTAAACAGGATGGGGTCGCCCGCCACGAACAGGACCGATTTCAGCTTCTCCTTATCTTTGAGGGCCAGCCAGGTGCCCCGGTCCGTGAGGGTGTAACCCCCCTTTTCGCTGGCCACCCGCAGGGTGTTGCCCATGCCCTGGCCCGCTTCCAGATACCATTTTTGGCCCTTGGGGTCAATCCCGTCTTTCTTCCAGATGGCCAACTCCTTGATATTGGTGCCGGATTTGTCTCCCCGGGAGATAAAGGTGGAGTTGCTGTCGGCAATCTTCTTGAAGGCCGCGCTGGCGGATTTCAGGCCCTTGATCTTGGCCGGGTCATTGGGGGGGCCGATAATAACGAAGTCGTTGTACATGACGTCGTGGCGGTTCACGAAATAGCCCGCTTTCAGGGCCTTCAACTCCAGGGGCTTGGCATGCACGAACACCACGTCGGCGTCGCCCCGCTTGCCGATCTCGATGGCGGCGCCGGTGCCCACGGCCACCACGTCCACCTGGATGCCGGTCTTTTTGGCGAAGAGGGGCAGGATGTAATCAAACAACCCCGAATTCTGGGTGCTGGTGGTGGAGGCGCATTTGATCCGGGTTTCCGCCCAGGCGTTTCCGGCCATCAACGCCGCCACGAGCACCACCAAGGTAACCAGGGAGAGCTTTTTCAACATTTCCGATCCTCCTATCCAAGTGCGGTAGATGCGACGATTCCGCCAGGAACGTCGCGCCGATATGGCTCGCCGGGTCAATGGGCGTACCGGCGGGCGTAGGCCGCGTCATTATAAAGCCCCTCGCCGTACTGGGCCTGACCGTTTCTCGGCAATCTCAGCGTTATTCATTCCCAAGAATAACGCGAATATAAAAAATTCTGGGGAGTTTTGCGAGAATTATTTCGCAGCCGGGGATAACCCGAAGGAACCGGGATCGGCGGGTTGCCGGGCCCGCGTTTGGCAGGAAGGGAGGCAGGGTCATGGGAAGATTGATGCCGGCCGGCTTGGGCTTCCCAACTCCCGGGGTAGACCGGCAGGTCTACCCCGGTTGACAACTCCAGACCCGTCTTCAGATTTTTTCGATCCGCACCGCGCAGGCCTTGTATTCGGCGGTCTGGGACACCGGATCGAACACCGGGTTGGTGAGCCAGTTGGCATTGCCCTCCCGGAAGTGGAAGGACATCCACACCATGCCCCGGGGCATCTCCGGCGTGACCTTGGCCTTCACCTGAACTTCGCCCCGGCGGGAAATGACCTTGACTTTTTCGCCGTGGGTGATCCCCAGCCGGTCGGCATCGGCTCTGGAGATATCCGCGGTTTCCTCGCCCAGCAGGTCGTCCAGCCCCAGGCTGCGGCCTGTCTGGGTCCGGGTATGGTAGTGAAAGAGCCGTCGTCCGGTGCTGAGCACCAGGGGATAGGCCTCGTCCGGCACTTCCGCGGGCGGGGTCCAATCCACCGGGGTGAACCGGCCCTGGCCGCAGGTAAAACAACCATCCTTATGGAGGAAACAGGTGCCCGGATGGTCGCAGTCGGGCACCGGCCATTGCAGCCCGTCGCCTTCCAGGCGGTAGTATTTGATGCCGGCCTGGGAAGGGGCCAGATGGGAGACCTCGTTATCCCAGATTTCCCGGGCGCTATCGGAGGTCCATTCCTGGCCCAGGCGTTTGGCCAGCTCTTTGAAGATCCACCAGTTGGGCCGGGCCTGCCCCGGGGGCCGGGATACAGTGCGCACCCGGCTGACCCGGCGCTCACTGTTGGTCAAGGTGCCGTCGTTCTCGCTCCAGGCCGCGGCCGGGAAAATGACGTCGGCAAACCGGGTGGTCTCGGTGGGGAAGATATCCTGGCAGACCATAAATGCGGCCGACGCCAGGCAATGTTCCACATGCCGGATGTCCGGCTCGGAGTTGGCCAGATTTTCCCCGAACACGTAAAAGAACTTGACCTTGCCGTCCACCAGGCCGTCCATCATCTGCGGCATCATGAGGCCGTTCTTGTCCGGGAGTTTTTTAACCCCCCAGGCGGCTTCAAACTTGGCCCGGGCCGCGGGGTCTTCCACTTTCTGATAGCCGGGGAAGACGTTGGGGAGCGCCCCCATGTCGCAGGCACCCTGGACGTTGTTCTGGCCCCGCAGCGGGTTTACGCCACCACATTCAAACCCGACATTGCCCAACAGCATCTGGAGATTGGCGCAACTCAGGACATTGTTGACGCCGCAGGTGTGCTCGGTGATCCCCAGGGTATAGATGAGCATCAGCGGGCTGACCGCGGCCAGGCGGCGGGCGACGGTCTGGAGCAGCTCCACACTGATCCCGGCAATGGCCGCGGCCCGCTCCGGCGGATATTCCATGACTTTGGCCTTGAGGGCTTCAAAGCCGGTGCAACAGGATTCCACATACTTATGATTATAGAGGTCCTCAGTGATCAGGACGTGCATCAACCCATTGAGATAGGCGATGTCGGAGCCTACCTTGATGGGCACGTGGATATCGGCGAACTCCGCCAGCTTGGTGCGGCGGGGGTCCGTCACAATGAGCTGGGCGCCGCCCAGGACCGCGTTTTTCAGAAAGGTCGCGGCCACCGGATGGGCCTCAGTCATATTGGAGCCAATCACGAAAAACATCTTGGCCTTCGCAAAATCCGCGAAGGAATTGGTCATTGCCCCGGAACCGAAGGAAGTCGCCAGCCCGGCGACGGTGGGGGCGTGTCAGGTACGGGCGCAGTGATCGATGTTGTTCGTCCCGATCACGGCGCGGAATAATTTCTGCATCTGGTAAGAGTCTTCGTTAATGCTGCGGGCGCAGCTCACCCCGGCGATGGCGTCCGGCCCATGCTGAGCGATGGTCTCCTTGAGCTTGTCGGCCACCAGGTCCAGGGCCTCATCCCAGGAGGCCTCCCGGAAACCGTCGCCGCTCTTGATCAGGGGCGTGGTGAGCCGATCCGGGGAATAGATGAAGTCATACCCGAAGCGGCCCTTGACGCAGAGGCGGCCTTGATTGGGCGCGCCATCCTCCACCCCGGTAACCTTGACGATCCTGCCGTCTTTGACATGGAGCCACAACTGACAGCCGACGCCGCAATAGGGGCAGGTGGTGCGGACCTTCTGCGTTTCCCAGGACCTGGCCAGGCCCATGGCCTTCTTCTCCAACAGGGCGCCCACCGGACAGGACTGCACGCACTCGCCGCAAAAAACGCAGTCCGAATCGCTATAGGTATGGTCAGCGCGGGTCACGATCTTATTGTGTTCTCCCCGGTAACCGATGCTGATGGCCTGATTAACCTGCTTCTCATTGCAGGCCCGGACGCAGCGGCCGCACATGACGCATTTGGAAAAGTCACGCAAGATCAGCTTATTATCATCTTCATAGTAATAAGGCGTATCCGGCGGGTAGGCGAAACCGGGAGTCGCCACCTGGTAGCGGTACGCCAGGGCCTGCAGCTCGCAGGCGCCGTTGGCTTCGCACAACAGACAGTTGTGGTTGCCGGAAGCCAACAGCAGTTCGATCACCATCCGGCGGGCCGCCACTACCCGGGAGGATTCGGTCTGAATCACCATCCCCGGGGCCGCTACGGTGGTGCAGGCCGGCGGCAGGGTGCGCCAGCCTTCGACTTCCACGAGGCAGAGGCGGCAGGAACCCGTGGCCGTGGTATCTTTCAGATAACACAGGGTGGGGATGGCATCGATACCTGCACCCCGGGCCACTTCCAAGATAGTTTGTCCAGTTTGAAATTCTAGGGTCATCCCATTCAGGGTTAAGGTGGGTGTGCTCATGTGCCGCGACCTCCATTTCCCAATGACGACAGCCGTTAAAGCGCTATTTATTTAAAAGAATAGCGCATCCAAAAAATAAAAGGGAAGATTACTTAAGTGCCTTGATTTTTCAACCATTCTCCAAACTTAGCCACATAGTCCCAGAATTGGGCGATGGCCGCCTCCCCGGCCGGGGTAAGCCAGGCCCGGCCGCCGTGGCGCCCCCCAAAGGTCCGGGCCACCAGTTCCTCACCGGCCAGGCGATTCATATCGGCCACCAAGGTCCAGGCATGACTGTAGGCCATGTCCATGGCCCGGGCCGCGGCCGCAATGGAGCCCAAATCCCGGATGCGTTCCAGGAGGACCACCCGTCCCCAACTCAAGAAGGTTTCACCGTCCTGCTCCAGCCAGATGCGGCCTTTGAGCCGGAATCCGGAGGGGCCGGGACCCTCGGCCAGGGCCGTGCCCCGGCCATGATCGGTTTTTTTCTTGCCCATTGCCTTATTTTTTCTAAAAAATAGCCAAAAATTCACCAAAAGCCAAGGTTTTTTTCTCCCCGGTTGCCAAGTCGGGAGCGGATAACTATATTAAATTTAATTATGGTGAGTTAGCTAAGTTCTTGGGCAGTCCCGCGGGCTCCTTCTCCTTAACACTCCAAGGAAAATAAATCTCTTAACATATGAGACCGGGGCATGAGTCCATCCGGCGTCGGCTATGAGCCTCAGGGGCCGGGCAAGGGGAAGATTTTTCTTGACTTTATTCCGGCCATAAGCAGAATATATTGGAATATCAAAAGATTTGGGGGGGAGCCCCGGTCCGGCCGGCAGCCTCGGGGGAGGTTAGGTCTTACCGGGCCTGGGACCGCAGGGATATGCCGCCGCATTCTTTGCCGCAGATTTAACCCTTCCCCGGAAAGCCCGATCTTAATCTGTAGAGGAAGATTTTGCCTCAACGTCAAAATAATAGATCATCCTGTGTCTCCTTGATGCGCGGCTTTAGACTGTGCGCCTGGCCGATCTTGGCTATAGCCGTGGTCCTGGCCGTGGTGTCGGTTTACTATACCGTTACCCATCTGGCCATTCGAACCAGCCGCAACGACCTGGTCGCCAGCAACCAGCGCCTTATCCAGCAGACCGACAAGATGGACAAGGCCTTTGGGGGCCGGGACGGCATGGTGGTGGTGGTGGAGAATGGGCACCCCCAGCGGGCCATCAAGTTCGCGGATGACCTGGCCGCCCAGCTGCGGCGTTATCCGCACCACTTTCCCGAACTTTTTTATCATATCAATCCGGAGAGTTTTAAAAACTCGGCCCTGCTTTATCTGGACCTCAAGGATCTCCACAAAATCAAAAATGGTCTCCTGGACCAGCAGAACCTGTTGTCCAGTCTAGCCGCCAACCCCCGCTTGACCACTTTTTACCGACTGGTGAATGACCAGATTGCCCGGTCGATGATCGGCGAGCTTTTCACCGGCTTTCTGACCGAAAAGCACCACAAGGAACTGCCGGACCTGTCCCTGTTGAACAATTCCCTCCAGGGGCTCTCTGCCAGTCTGGAGGGCCAGAAGCCCCAGAACTCCCTGTTTAGCAGCTTTTTCCCCAAGGAATTAAGTGACCTGGAGGGGGCCGGCTATTTCTTTACCGACAATGATAAGTTCCTCTTGTTTTTGGTGACCCCGGAAGGGGACGGCTATGCCTCCCGGACCAAGGACCTGGCCCTCCTCCGGGAGACGGTGGCAAAGGTCAAAACCCGGTTTCCCGGCCTGCAGGTGGGGGTGACCGGCCCCGACGCCCTGGAAGCCGATGAAATGTCCAGTTCCATGAAGGACATTACCCTGGCCACCTGGTTGTCCCTGCTGGGCCAGATGGGACTGTTGATCCTGTTTTTCCGGAGTATTAAGCGCACCCTGGTGGAGGGGTTGGTCCTGATTCTGGGTCTGTGTTGGACCTTCGGGCTGGTTACCCTGGTGGTGGGCCACCTCAACCTCCTCTCCCTGATCTTCGCGCCGCTCATGCTGGGCCTCACCATCGACTACGGTATCCACTGGTTCTGCCGCCTGGAGGAAGAGGAAAGGACGGCGGGGCATTGCAGCAGCAAGGTCTTGGCCTGTACGTTTCGACGCACGGCCCCGGGGATTGTCTATGCCGGCCTGGCCGCCATCGTGTCCTTCGTACCCCTGGCTTTCGTGGGCTTCAAGGGGTTGGCGGAATTGGGTCTCATCCTCGCCATGGGAATCCTGGTGATGCTGGTGGCCACCCTGGTCCTGGTGCCGGCCCTGGTGACCATTACGGAAAAGTGTCCGCCGGTTGAGGCCGCGGGGGATTGCCCGCCTCGCCCCACCCCGTTCCTGCACCTGCATTGGCGCCGGCCCGGCCTCATAGTCGCGCTGGGCCTGGTGATCACCGCCCTGGGCGCCTTCAGTCTGCACTACGTGCCCTTCGATCTGAATCCCCTGCATCTGCAAAATCCCCATACCGAATCAGTGGTGTGGGAATACAAGCTGATCCAGGATTCCAAATATTCCACCTCGTATGGCGCCCTGGCCACCGCCTCCCTCAAGGAGCTGGCGGCCCGGACCAAGGCCCTGAAAAGCCTGCCCACGGTGTCGCACGTGGAATCGATCCTCTCCTTCCTGCCGCACCAGGTGGCGGCAAAACGTCAGATCCTCAGGGAGATGCAGCCGGTCCTCACGGCTAACCAATTCCCCGGGACCCCGGCCGGCCCCTCGGACCCGGGGGATCTGGCCGCCATTTTGAGCCGGATCAATTTTAAGGTGGCTGAGGCCGCCAAGAACCTGGGGAAAGACCAGGCGGCCACCAAGGCGCAGGTTGAGGCAACCCACCGGCTCATTAATAAAATCATCCCATTGCTCCGGGCCGACAATCAGTTGACGGCCCAGCGCCTGGATGATTATAGCCGATACTTTTTCTCGGATTTGCGCGACAAATGGGACCTGTTCCAGGGCTATGTGGCTTCGGGGCTGAGCGCGGCGCCTCCCACCCTGGCGGACTTACCCCAGTCGGTGCGGGAGCGCTTCATCAGCCCCCAGGGCACCTACCTCATCCGGGTCTTTCCCTCGGAAGACACCTGGAATTTCGGCCCCCTGAAACGGTTTGTCAAGAGCCTCTGGAGTGTCGACCCCAATGCCGTGGGCGACCCGGTGCTCCTCTACACCTTTACCCTGGGGTTCCGCAATTCCATCCTCTGGGCCGCGGGCATGGCCCTCCTGGCCATTGCCGTCATGCTGGTGCTCTTGTTCCGCAGCCTGATAATGGCCATGCTGGCCCTGATCCCCCTGATGGTGGGCACCGGCCTGACCGTCATCCTCATGTGGCTCCTAAACCTCCCCTTCAATCAGGCCAACGTCCTCTTTGTGCCCTTGGTTCTGGGAGAAGGGGTTGAATTCGGGATTATCATTCTGGCCCGCTGGCGCCTGGAGGCCTCGGCCCGGGCCATTACCCTGCCCGCCAGCACTGCCAAAGGGGTGGCCCTGGCGGCCTTGACCACCACTTTGGGGTTTGGCAGTTTGATGGTATCGGGGCATCAAGGCACGTTCAGCCTGGGGCTCCTGGCTACCGTGGGCAGCCTCAGTGTGCTCCTGGCTTCTTTGAGCATCCTGCCGGCCTGCCTCCGCTTGGTGGAAAAAGATTACCGCCGCCAACCGGCGTTCCGGCCCTACGTGAGCCTGGGTCGCTGGTTGCAACAGATGGTAAGGAAGAAAAGCGATGAAAAAACCGCGCTGGATCATTAGTCTGGCCCTGGCCGCCTGCTGCGCCTGGGCCATGCCCGCCCCGGCGGCCGGCCCCACGGACTTCGTGCGGAGCATCTTGGACCGAGTGATGGTCATCCAAAATAACCCGGCCCTGACCAACCAGGCCCGGGCCCAGGCCGTTCACAAGATCATTGAGCAGAGCTTTGATTTTGCCATGATGGCCAGGGATTCCCTGGGAGACACCTATGGGCGCCTCAGCGGCGGCCAGCAGCAGGCATTCAGCCGCACCTTCAGCTACCTGTTCCAGGACTCTTACACCCGCCTGGTTCTCAACTTCTTGAAACGGGAAAACATCCAGTACGGCCAGGAACGCCGGGAAGGCAACAACGCCCGGGTGGACACCACCATTGTCCGCACCAACGAGAAAATCCCGGTAACGTACCTGATGCACCCGGCTTCCCAGGGATGGCTGCTCTATGACGTCATTGTGGACGGAGTCAGCATCCTGCACAACTATAAGACCCAGTTCGGCCAGGTCATCCGCACCAAGTCTTTCGAATTTCTCCTCAATAAAATGGAGGAACAGCGCCGGGCCATTCAATAGGCGCCGCATACCATGGCGCCATCACCTGGTGGCGCCGGCTTGACCGGGAAAGCCCCCCGTAAGGGCGAGTCACCGGCTCGCCCCTACCAAAGAGGTTCATTTTCGGGGGTAGCAGTATGACCAATCATGCAGGTTTAGCCTGCGCCTGCAACGGCGAGACGATTGGTGCCACCTGTTTGACCTTAATTTAGAATGGCATGGCTGGTCTTCAAACTGCCGGGAGTTAATGAGAGGCCCGGCCGCAACCCCGTCAGGCCCCGCCAAACAACTGCACCACGACCTTTTCTCCTTTGAACCGCCCTTCCACGTCCAGGGGGATCATCACCAGGCCGTCGCTTTTCACCAGGGGGGAGAGCAATCCCGAGGGCCCCAGGACCGGGTCGGCCCACAGGGTCTCGCCCTCCCGGCGCAGGCGCACCCGCACGTAGTCTTCCCGGCCGGTGGCCCCGGCCAGGTTCCGGGAGAGTAGCGCGGGCACGCTGCGCCCCCAGGGGGCCGGGTCCAGGAGGCCGGCCAGGCGCAGCAGCAAGGGCCGGCCCAGCACTTCCATGACCACCGCGGCGGAGGCCGGATGCCCCGGCAGCCCCAGAAGGGGCGTGGGACTGGTTTTCCTTAAGGAAGCCAGGATGGTGGGTTTGCCGGGCCGCAGCGCCACCCCGTGCACCAGAATTTCGGCCCCGGGTAGATTTTGGATGGCGGCGAGGGTCAGGTCCCGGGCGCCCACGGAGCTGCCGCCGGAAACCAGGATCAGGTCCGCGTCGGCCAGGGCCCCGGTTAGGGTTTTCTGTAAGGCCGCGAGGTCATCCGGAATAATGCCGTGCATAAGGGGCAGGCCGCCCCAGGCCGCCACCTGGGCCGCGGCCAGATAGCTGTTGGAATCCCGCACCTGACCCGGCCGGGGCGACCCGTCCAGGGGGACAATCTCGTCGCCGGAGGAAATAACGGCCACCCGGGGTTTCTGGTAAACCGACAACCGGGTGATTCCCAGGGCGGCCAGGAGGCCGATTTCCTGGGAGCGCAGGCAGCGGCCGGCCGGAAAGAGCGTCTCCCCCCGGGCCACGTCTTCTCCGGGCTTCAGGACATTTTCGCCGGGGGCCGCGGCCCGGCGCACCTCCAGGGTGCCATCCGGGTGCTCGGCGGTGTATTCCAGCATCACCACCGCGTCGGCGCCCGGAGGCAGCATGGCCCCGGTGGCCACCCGCAGGGTCTCACCCGGGCCCACGCCCCGGCCGGGGACCGCCCCCATGGGAACCTCTCCCTTGATATCCAGGTATTGGGGGGCTCCGACGCTGGCCCCGAAGGTGTCTTGGCCCCGGACGGCGTAACCGTCCATGGTGGACCGCAAAAATCCCGGCACGTCCTCCGGCGCCGAGACGGGCGCGGCGGTAATCCGGCCCCCGGCCTGGGCCAGATCTACGCCCTCCACTCCCACCGGCGGGAAATGGTCATAGAGGGCGAGGACTTCCTCGCGGGTTTGCAGGCGGAAAAATTCTAAGGGACCCATATTATGCGACAGCACCTGAGAGCCGGAGCGGATATCCTAAAATGATCTCTCCGGTTAGGAAGTTGCATTGCTCGCGGCTAAGCGCTCATAACAGCAAGGCCAGGTTTGCAGAGACCACCGGCCCGCGGCAGTTTTCCCTGGTACCGCCAGCCTACTAAAGTCTGCCTCGGAAGGCGAGGGTTTTTCTCCCATCTTCCGAAGGCGACCATAGCCTACCTAAGATTATCGCGCTTGCCATAAATTCATGCCGATTGCTGATCTTTAAATCCCCCTAAGTCCCCCTTTATCAAGGGGGACTTTAGAAGTAATTCCTTATAGTTCTCCCATTTGGAAAAGGGGGGCAGGGGGGATTTTGGTTTTAGAGCATTGCCAATAACGAAGAAACTTTTGGCATTCGCTATATATTCATTTCGGCGGGGTATGCGACTGGACTGCGGGTAAGGCCGTTGCAGGTCGTTGATCTCGAGTTGGCCAAACCTTGGCGTCTCTCCAGGGCTTATTGGCGTCCCGGGCTTTTGCGCACCCGCAAATAATAGTAGTCATCATGCTTTTCCCAGGCCAGGACCTCGTCTCCAGACCGTTCCACAATAATCACCAAATCATGGAGGATATCGTGGTCGCTCAGGCGAATTTCCAGGACCGCGCCCGGGGCCAGGCGGGCCAGGGTATATTTACATAAGGCCAGGCTGAAGGGAACCACCATCTCGGAAATATCCAGCCGCTGATCAGATTGCATGGGAGTAGCCCCGGAAAGCTATGGCCAGCGGCAGTCTTCGCCCCAGACCACTCATGACCAGGATAAAAAAGCTGGAGCCATGGTTGCGCCCCAGAGGGGTTTTTGTTACTATCCATGTTAAAACAAGTGTTAAGGTAACCGGGGCCGCGCCATGGAAGATCAAAAGATCAACCGTTACTGGAAAGAAATCATTAACACCATGAATGACGGCCTGATGGTGGTCAGCCCGGACGGCACCGTCCTCATGGTTAATCAGGCTTTCGAAAAGATTACGGGATACAGCCGGGAGGAACTGATCGGCCGCTCCTGCAACCTGTTGCACTGTGATACGTGCGCCATCGCCCGTTCGGAAGGCAAGAGCCAGTGGTGCGACCTCTTTGAGCAGGGGGCCGCCACCCGGAGACCCTGCCTGTTGATGCGCAAAGATGGTTCCTATGTCCACACCTTGAAAAATGCCGCCATCCTGCGGGACGAAGCCGGAGAACTCCTGGGCGCGGTGGAAACCCTCACCGATATCTCGGAATTGGACGCGCGCGATGAGAAGATTCAACATCTCTCCAGGCTCATGGATACCGCCGGCGATTTTCATGGTTTGGTGGGGAAATCACCTCCCATGCAACAAATCTTTGACCTCACCCAAAAGGCCGCCCAAAGCGAAGCCCCGGTGATCATCTTTGGCGAGAGCGGCACCGGTAAGGAACTGGTGGCCAACGCTATTCATGCCCTGGGCCGGAGAAGCGAAGGGCCGTTCATCACCTGCAACTGCGCCGCGCTCAATGAAGCACTTTTGGAAAGCGAGCTCTTCGGCCATGTGAAGGGGGCCTTTACCGGGGCCTACACCCATCGCCAGGGCCGCTTTGAGGCCGCCCACCGGGGGGATATCTTTCTGGATGAGGTGGGCGACATCCCCCCGGCTATCCAGGTAAAACTCTTGCGCGTCCTGGAGTCCAAGCAATTTGAGCGGGTGGGGGACCACCGGCCCATTGCGGCGGATGTCCGCATCATTACCGCGACCCACCGCGACCTGGAATCTCTCGTCTCCGAGGGCAGATTTCGGGAAGACCTGTTTTTTCGCATCAATGTCATTCCCATTCACCTGCCGCCGCTGCGGGAGCGTCTGGAAGACCTCCCCCTCCTGGTGGATCATTTTCTCACCCGGCTGCGCCAGCGCAGCGGCAAGGCGATCTCCGGGCTTACCCGGGAAGCCATGCAGATTTTCCTGGGTCACCCCTGGCCCGGCAATGTCCGGGAACTCCAAGGCGCTCTGGAATACGCCTTTGTGGTGGCCGAGAGCGGTCTCATCGCCCCTTTGCACCTGCCCCCCAAGCTGAACTCCCGGGAAGTTTCCCCCATGGCGCCGCCGGAGGCCGGGGCCGTCCCGGATTCCGATGAAAAAACCCTCCTGATCAATGCCTTACGGCAAACCGGCGGCAACCAGTCCCAAACCGCGGCCCTCTTGGGGGTCAGCCGGGTCACCGTCTGGCACCGCATGAAAAAATACGGCATCGACGTGCATAAACTGATAACTTCTTAAGTCTTGTTATGGCAGTTCCTGTCAGTGCGTCCTCCGCATAATAACCAAATCAATTTGAGAGGGATAATTTTTGCAAGGCCTGCTCGGCACACAAAGTTATAGGCTCCAGGCTCGGCTCCGACGAGCAGTCCGGCGTGCCGGCGCACATCAACACGGTCAAGTCGGGGATGGTTTTACCCCCGAGAATCAGGGCATTGATAGTATCGATTTCCTTCACCGGCGCCTCGCTATCGCTGACAATCTGGCCCCCCAGGAGCTTCTGGGTTTTGCGGTCGAACACCAGTTTGAGGGTCCAGGGCTTAACTCCCGGAATCATGCCGTGTTTACTGCGGGAACCCGTTGACGTCACTATGGACTCGAAGCCTTCCTGCCGGGCGGCGTCTTCCGTCAGACCCACGGACGCAAAATATTTATCGAAAATCCTGACGGCAGAATTGTTTAAGACCCCCGGGAAAGGAATGGCATGGCCAGCCAGACGCTTGGCCATGAGTCGGCCTTGAATCACCGCGGGCCCGCGCAGCATACCGGGTATCGGTTCTTTCGTAATAAAATGGGTCTTCTCCACACAATCACCCCCAGCCAGGATATCGGGGTGGGAGGTTTCCAAAAACTCGTTGACCCGGATGCCGAATTTTCCTACGGCCAGATTCAACTGCTTGGCCAGTTCCAGGTTAGGGGTGGCCCCCACGGCGATCAGCACAAAATCCGCGGGAATTTGTTCCCCGGAGGCGAGTTCGACCCCTGACACTCGGCCATTTTCCCCCAATATTTTGGCTGCTTTCTCGCCCATCTTCATCTGGAGGCCTTTGCCGGCCAAATAATCCTGCACCCCCATGGCGAGATCGCGGTCCAGCATCAGCGGCAAGGGATATTGCATCAGTTCAATGATGGTAAAGGTGTAGTAATCCGGTTTGGCGGTCATCAGCAAGGACGCCGTTTCCAGATTGGTGTAACCGGCGCCGATAAACACCAGTTTGCGCGGCTTCTCGCCCTCGAGATAATCCCGGATATGCTCCGCATCAGCCGTGGTCCTCAAGGTAAACACGCCCTTGAGGCTGGTCCCAGCCATCGGCGGGATCATCTGACACGCCCCCATGGCCAGAATAAGCTTGTCAAAGGCCATGGTGGCGCCGTCCTCCAGCCTCAGGGTTTTATTGACCGGGTCGGCCTGGACAACCTTGCCCAAAACGACCTTGATGCCCGCCTCCTCAAACATCCGGTCCGGGTTCGTGATCGACTCGACGGTGGCCACCCCGGCCACCACGTGCGGCAGAGCTCAACGCACGATGAAGCGGTCCTCTTCCCTGATAACCGTAATGTCCACGCCGGGCAGCAGCCTCCGGGAGAGCATGGCCGCCGGGCCACCTACCCCTCCCATGCCGATAATCACCAATTTTTGTCCTTTTTCCATAGCAGCCTCCCTGTTGTATGCCTTCGAACTTAACTGGCAAGTTTGGCCTGGCATCGCTGGAAATTGTTCTCTGTCCCCCAGCAATAGAGCCATCGTCGTTCCATAGCAGGCACGAACATGACCAGCTTTAGCACATTGGTTCGAATTTAACAAGGGCTACAGGGGGCGTTCCCCGCACCGATCAAGGCGCGCAGCACGCCCCTGCTAATCCGGCTGCTTCCCTTAAAAAATTTTAATACACTACCGTGGACTTGGCGCTGACGACCTCGAGGATCACCTTCCCCGCTTTACACAACTCAGTTCCCTCGATTAAATCATCCGGACTGATATTGCGTTCCTCAATGCAAGGGATGCATACCAGAATTTTCCCTCCATTGCCTACAAAGCTTTCGACCAGTAACTTTAAGGGGGTCAAACCGGGGACCGCAATGTGTTCGGCATAGCCTTTTTTGGCCAGATACACCCCGGTGCCCTGCACGACCAACACCGCTTCTATGTCCATGGCTAGAGCGGCATTGGCCATCAGGAAGGGAAAGGTGGCGCGTTCCGGATCTTCCCCTGCATGGGTGGCGATAAAAACAATTTTTTCCTTTTCCTCGGACATACTGTGCTCTCCTTTCTTGATATGAGTAGTGAGTGTTCTCGGGCTGGGCCACGGGTCAGTGGTTTCGCTCCTTCTTCTTGATACCGCCTTGGCTTACGCTTCCCAGTAACGGCCCACCAGGCTGGCCAGGTCTTCCGCGGGCAGACCCGCCTTGAGCAGGTTGGCCAGGCAGATGGGGCAGAAGGTGACCACGGGGGCGCCGCTCTCTTTCAGTTCCGCGGCTCTCCGGTCAAGAATCTCCCGGTTCAGGGCCGGGGACACCGACTCCGCGGGGCCGCCGCAGCAGGAGGTGAAGTCGCCGCAGTTACGCACGTCCACATACTTCAGGCCCAAGCTGGTGAGCAGCCGGCGGGGCTCCTCCGAGAGTTTTAGGTATCTGCCATAAAAACAGGGGTCGTGGAGGGCCACCGGCGGCCGGCCATTGCTGCTGGCCTCGGGCGGCCGCAGCAAGGTGAAATAAGGCTGCACCTCGAAGCTCACCCCCGTGGCCTTGGGATAAAGCTCCTGTAAGGCATAGGTGGTGTGAGGGTCGACGGTGATGAGGCGTTTAACGCCGCTGCGCTTCAGGGTCTCGGCCACGAACCGGGCATGTTCCTCAAAGCCCTCCTGATCCCCCAGATCGTAGAGCAGGATGCCGCTGTAGAAGTCCAGTTCCGGGCGATAGAAGAAGTCCACCCCGGATTTGGTCAGCAAGCGGCAGACGGAGTGGAGAATGCCGTTAAACTTCTTTTTCTCCGCCCGGGAAGTGAGGAGGGAGAACACCCAGCCCACCAGGAAGCTGGGGACATAGCGGCTGTAGCGGCTAAACCGCAGGTAGTCAGTCCAGCGGGTGCCCTCCAGGCGCTCCAGGTACCGGGTGGTGACTTCGATATAGGGGATGGACTGATACATCAGGCCGGTGAAAAGCAGGGCGTCCCCCGGCCGCCGAGTAAAGCCGGGGGAGCCCTTCCACCAGGTATTGATACTGGAGCCGGGTGCGCCGAAAGGGTTGCGGGTCTTCCGGACGTTGGCCGCGATGAGGTCGATGATGTCCCGGGGATTATACATGGCGCTTCCTCCTCCAGTGGGCCACCACGTAGCGGCGCAATCCCAGGATGAGTTCGCCGGGGTTGGCCTGGCGGGGACAGGTCTGGGTGCACAGGCCGCAGTGGAGACAGCGCCAGAGCTCCTGGGCCTGCTGCAGGATTTGCTCCCGGGCCCCCACCTGGACATAACGGATCATTTTTCGGGGAAAATGCTCAAAGATGAGGGGACAGATGGCCGCACAGGTGCCGCAGTTAAAGCACTCCAGGGAGGTGTCCACTCCAAACGGTTTGAGTTCTTGGGCAAAATCAGGATTTACCAGTGCCATATCCGATCCTCTCGCCAGGCGGGGTCTTACTCCGCCGGCCCCGACTCAGTTGGCTCCGCCGCGGCCGGGGCCAGTTTGTAGCGGTAATAACCGCCATCCTTGGGCCCTTCCAGAATTTCGCCATATTTCTTGAGGGAGGCCACGTACCAGAGCACCTGGGACGCCGGCAGGCCGGTGGCCGCGGCGATCTCGGGCACCGTCAACTCGGCCCCCTCCAGGCGCGCTTTAATGGCCTTCACCGCCTGGCGCTGCTCTTTCATCCGGGCGGTGGCCGCGGCAATCTGCTCTTTGCGGGAGGCCTTGAGTTGCTTCAGGGCCTCTTTCAGGGATTCGCTTGCTGGCGCATTATCAGACATCGAGACACCCTTAAATAATGTGGCGCCGGCGCCCCCGCCGGTGCGGGAACCGCCGGGGGCGGCGGTTCTACAATTAAGCTTTCGCTTCCAAATACTCATCCGAGACGATCATGTCCACCATGGTTTCGTACTGCTTCAAGGTCCAGCCCTGGACGTTGATGGCGTTTGCCGGGCAGACCGCCACGCAGGCGCCGCAGCCCAGGCACAGGGCCGGGTTGACCTGAGCCCGCCTGACCTTTTGGCCGTTCACGTCCATATCGGCCATGAATAGAGCCCCATCCGCCAGGCAGGCCTCGACACAGGCGCCGGTGCCGGTGCACTTGCTGAGATCCACCTCGGCCACAAAGGGGTCCAGGGCCACGTAACCCCGGGTCAGGACCGCGGCGGCCTTAACCGCGGCGGCGCCCGCGGCCGCACAAGTCTCGCCCACGTCAAAGGGGGCCTGGCAGGTGCCGGCCAACAGGATGCCGGCCACGGACACTTCCACGGGGCGCAGCTTGGGGTGGACCTCCTGGAGGAAGCGGTCCGCGCCCACGGGAATCTTCATCTTCTCCACCAGATCGCTGATATTATTGGGTTCCTGGCCCACCGCCAGCACTACCAGATCCACCGGCACCTCCAGTTCCTCGCCGAAGGTCAGAACATCTTTCACTTTGACCAGCAACGGTTGCCCGGTGGGATGGGGATTTTTGAGGACCTGGGGCTCTTCCCCGGCCTCAAAGCGGAAGAACGTCACCTGGTTCCGGGCCGCCTGGGTGTAGAGTTCCTCCTGCCCCCGGCCATAGGTGCGGATATCCCGATAAAAATCAAAGACCCGGGTTTGGGGGTAGCTATCCCGGATGAGGTTGGCGGCGTAGAGGGTGGCGCTGCAGCAGGTGCGGGAGCAATACTCGTTCAGATAACCGCCGGGGTTTTCCTCGTGGATGCCGGGAATCTGGCGGCTGCCCACGCAGTGAATCATTGCCAGGCGGCGGATGGGCCGGTCCTGGAGCATCAGCACGCCGTCGTGATTCCGGGCCTCCGCCAGCAGGCGGATGAATTCCGGCAGGGTGACCACTTCGGGAAATTCCTGATGGCCGTATTCCCCTTGCCGGGGCTGATAGGGCCGAAACCCGGTGGCCAACACGATGACCCCGGCGTCCAGATCAAACTCCTCCGGGCTGGCGGGAATCGCTGCGGGCATGAGGCCCACAAAGGGCACGTAGTCTCCCAGGCCCCGGCCGGACTGGCTCAGCCGTTCCAGCCGGTCGGCATAGTCCGTACCTTCGGGGGCCTGCCGCCTGACCTTGAGTTTGAAATTGCCGATATAACCCTCAAAGCCCTCCACCTGGGCGCAGGTATGGACCGTGATGGCCGGGTGGGCCAAGACGGCGCCGGCGAGTTCGCCGAGGATAGCCGCGGCCGTTTCGCCCAGGGGCGCCAGGCGATCCAACTGGGCCACCTGTCCCCCTAAAAAGGGGCTCTTTTCCACGAGGGTCACGGCCAGGCCCCGCTCAGCCAGTTCCAGGGCACTCTTGAGGCCGGCCACCCCGCCCCCGATCACCACGGCCTGGGGCTGGACCTCCACCCGGATGGGTTCCAGGGGCTGAAGCATTGCGGCCTTGGCCGCGGCCGCGGCCACCAGCCGGGTGGCCTTGGCGGTGGCCTCGCCCCCGTGGTGCACCCAACTCACCTGTTCCCGCAGGTTGGCGTGCTCGTACACATAGGGATTCGCCCCGGCCCGGGCCAGGGCCTGGCGGAAGGTGGTTTCATGGAGGCTGGGAGAGCAGGAAGCCACCACCACCCGGTCCACCAGGCCGCTTTTGAGGTCCTC
>CAYNMI010000001.1:0-34775 GCA_964398095.1 uncultured Desulfobacca sp. | reverse complement strand
GAGCGCAGGCTGTAAAAGACCCCGTGAAAGCCCCGGCACAACATGGCCTGGAAAACCCGGTCGGCCCGGTCGAAGCTGCGCACCAACAGCAACGCCGCCAGATTGGCGTAGCTTCGATAGGTGTGGAGATTGGTGCGCGGCTGAAAGCCCCGAATTTTCATGGCCTGCACCAGGCGGCGGTATTCCTGCTCAATGACATAGAGGTAGCGGTAGGTGAACAGCAGCAAATGGCACAGCTTGTCGGGCAACCGCAAATCATGCATGGCCTGTCCCAAAGTAACGATGGGCACGGTGGTCACCAGGGCAATCAGACCGATGATAATGGCGTTGGATTTCAGGGTGATCAAGCCGGTGAAGAGCAGGCCCTGGCGGGTGACGGCCAGAGGACCGACATGGTACACCGCGTCTCCCGGATAAGTCAGGGGCAAGACGATCCACAGGAAAAAAATGAAGCTGTTCACCACCACCAGGCGGATGGCCACTTTTTTCACCGGCAGACGCGCCAGGGCCAGCCAGATGAGAGCCAGGGCCAGCCCGGCCAGGGTGGCGACATAGCTCTTGGATACGGCCATCAGGACCGCAAAGAGGCTGGCCACCACGATCTTGCCCCGGGGGTCCAGACGGTGCGCCAGGGAGGCCCCTTCGGCAAAAGGCTCTTCGATGCTGCTCAAGGATTATTCTTCCTTTTACTCAGGAAATAAGCCGCCAGGCCGCAGAGCCCCAGGATATAGCCGATGCCGCCGATGATATCCGTGGGCGTCGTCCGGTGGATGGTCAATTCGGTGAGCATCTCTTTAATGGGGCCCAACTGGCGTTCCAGGGCTTTATTCAGGGCTGCTTCCAAGGCTTGCTGGTCGATATTGGCGGCTTTGATCCCCGGAGCTGCCGGAGCGGTGGGCGAGGCCGGGGCCGGGGCCGGGGCGGTGGTTTTCGCCGGCGCCGCGCCGGGGACATAACTGGCGGCCTTGAGCAGCCAAGAACCCCGGTGGCCCATGGCCGCCTGCATCACGATATCCAGGTCCATCTTCTGGGCAATGGCAGCCGGGGGAATTTTAAAGGAGAATTTGCCGTGGTCATCGGTTTTGCCGGTCAGGAGTTGCTTGCCGGTTTTCTGGTCTATGACCATGATCTTGCCCTGGCGGACGGGGTCGTTGGGAACAAACTTGCTTTCCGTGAAAATGGTGCCGCCTTCGGCATAGGCGAAGACGATGACCCGGTGGGCCAGGGCCGGGGTCGTAAAAGCGCCCAGGATCAGAATCGACAAAAGCGCCTGGCACAAGAGAGCCGGCCAGGATAGTTGCCGGCGCGCAGATTTTTTAAGCATAGATTCCCTCCAACATTTCCGGGCGGACCTTCTTGAGATACAGGAAAACAAACAGGGTAATGATGCCCTCGATGATCATCACCGGGATATGGGCCAGCAGGACCAGTTCGGCCACCTGGAGAAAAGCCTGCCCGGTGCTTATGAGGGCCACGGCCACCAGCAGCCCGCTCAGCAAAATGCCCGTCACCCCACAGGCAAAGGCAGCCACTCCGGCGATCATCCCGGGGCGGCGTAAGAAACCGCGGTAGGCATAAAAACAGATAACCGCGGGCCCCGCCATGGTGACCGTATTCACCCCTAACACCGTCAGGCCCCCGAATTGGAAGAGCAGGGCCTGTAAGAACAGGGCGATGAGAATGGCGGGTACGGCCAGCCAACCCAACAGCAGCCCCATGAGGCCGTTGAGCACCAGGTGCTCCGCCACCGGACCTATGGGCACGTGGATGAGGGAGGCCACGAAGAAGGCCGCGGACAGGATGGCCACCCGGGGGATGGCCTCATAGTCTAATTTTTTCAGGCCGATGGCGGTGCCCACCACCGCCAAAGCGGCCCCCCCGGCCAACACCGCCGGGGAAAGCACACCTTCGGAAATATGCATGGGTTATCTTCCTAAATGTTTTGATTTTTGAGCGCCGGAGGCAGGCTTTCCCCCAAAAACCGCAAAAAAAAACCATGACGGCAGCGTCCTCTCCGGAGGACCGTCAGCCTTCATGGCTCGGTAATTTAATTATTCGGTGATTAGGTGATTACGGGTTCCGGGGCTCCCTGCCCCGCCTGGGGCTTCAGCGCCCCTATCAATTTTCTTATATAGCAAATAGCGGCTATGGACAAGAAAAAAATCTCAGCCAGAAAAATAGTTCAGTTGTTAACCAAATTCCATTTGGGTGTGACTTGCCTTTAGAGCCTCCCCCATAACGGCAAAAACTTGCGGCAGGCGCGGTCAGCCGCGCGGTCAAGCCTCGCCCCGGCGCTCACGCCAGGCCCAAGGCCGCCTCCACCTGGGCGCCCAACTGGTCCAGGGTGAATCCCGCCACTTCAATACCCATTTTGGGGCAGGTGGCCATACAGGAGCCGCAACCCTTGCACAGGGCCTCGTTGACCTCCACGGTCTTTTTCATTTTCCCGTCAGACATATACTCCAGGAGGGTTATGGCCTTAAAGGTACAGGCATCCACACAGAAGGCGCAGCCGTCACAGTTGGCGTCAATCACCCGGGAGATAATCGATTCCAGCAGCAGGGAATCCTTGGATAGGATGGTGGTGGCCCGGGCGGCGGTGGCCAGGGCTTCGGCCACCGATTCCTGGATGGGTATGGGATAATGGCAGAGGCCGGCCAGGAAGATCCCTTCGGTGGAGGCGTCGATGGGCCTGATCTTGGCGTGGGCCTCGGTGAAGAAACCTTCCGCATTCAGGGGAATCTTGTAGATCTCCGCCAGGGGAGCATTGCGGTGGGGGATAATCGCGGTGGCCAGGGACAGGAGGTCAACCGAAAACTCCACCGGTCTTTGGAGGGTGAGGTCCGTAACGGTAATCTTGAGCCTGCCGTCCGCCTCCTCCACCCGGGGAGGGTCGGCCTGGTGATAGCGGAAAAAAATCACTCCCTGGTTCCGGGCCTCCTCGTAGAGCATCTCCCGTTCGCCGTAGGTGCGCATATCCCGGAAAATGATGTAGACTTGCATCTCCGGGTTCAGCTTTTTCAGCTTCAGGGCGTTTTCCACGGAATGGCTGCAACAGACCTTGCTGCAGTATGGCCTTTCGGGAATCCGAGAGCCCACGCACTGGATGAAGGCCGCGGCCTGGACTTGCTGCAGCCGCTCGCTCCCCGCGGCGATTTCCTCGTCCAGATCCAGGGAGAGCAAGACGTTGGGATTTTCCTGGTAGAGATACTCGCCGATCGGCCGATAGGGCTCGGCGCCGATGGCTAAGATCACGATGCCGTGTTCGATTACCTGGTCCCCGGAGAGGGTGGTTTTAAAGTTGCCCACCACCCCGGACACGTCCATTACGGTGGAGTTGAAATGGATGGTGATATGGGGGTGATTTTCAACTTTAGCGATTAAATCCGCCACCCGGGGCGCCACCAGGCCGCCCCGCCAGGTGGTGTGCAATTTAAGGGCATTGCCCCCCAGCCGGTCCTTTCTCTCGGCGAGGTGCACGGCAAAACCCTGATCGGCCAGGGCCAGGGCTGCGGTCATCCCCGCAACGCCCCCGCCGACTACCAGGGCGGTTTTGTTAACCGGCACGGAAATGTAATCCAGGGGCTCCAGCAGGCGGGCCTTGGCCACCGCCATGCGGACCAGGTCCTTACATTTTTCGGTGGCCGCCTCCGGCTGTTTCATGTGGACCCAACTGCACTGGTTGCGAATATTGGCCATCTCGAAGAGATACTTGTTGAGGCCGGCATTTCTGAGCATATCCTGAAAGATCGCCTGGTGGGTGGAAGGGCTGCAGGACGCCACCACCACCCGGTTCAGCTTATGCTCCAGGATCTTTTCCATCATCAGGTTCTGGGCGTCCTGGGAACAGGTGAAGAGATTGGCCTGCACATATTCCACCTGAGGAATGGCCTCGGCGGCTTCCATGATGGCGGGCACATCGACGATCCCGCCGATATTCAAACCGCAATGGCAGACAAAGACCCCCACCCGGGGCGCTGCACGCAGCACATCCTGCTCCGGCGGAAACACCTTCTCCTGGGCCAGGGTGCCCCGGGCCGCGGCCAACATCGTGGCGGCCGCCCCCGCGGCGGCGCTGCCTTCCATCACCGACTGGGGGATATCCTTGGGCCCGTTCAAGAAACCGCAGGAAAATACCCCCGGACGGGAAGTGGCCACCGGTTGAAAACAGGTGGTGTCCATAAACCGATTCGGGCTCAGATTGACCCCCAACTTGCCGGCCAGTTCAATCGTTCCGGGGGAGATCACCCCGCCTATGGACAGCACCACCAGGTCGAAGATTTCATCCTGAATCTCCCCGGCCTCGGTGATATAGTGAATGTTTAAATCCCCGGACTCGCCCAGCGGGTCGACGCTATGCACCCGGGACCGGATTAAGCGGGCCCCCTGGTCTTTGAGGCGGACGCAGTATTTTTCAAAATCCTTCCGGGGAGTACGCATATCCATGTAGAACAGGGCCATATCCAGATGGGGGCCGATGTGCTCCCGGGCGATGACGGCCTGCTTGAGGGCCGCCATGCAGCAAAAATTGGAACAGTAGGCGTGCAGCCCCTCCCGGGCCCCCCGCATGCCGACACAGTGGATCCAGGCGATCTTTTTGGGTTCCTCCCGGTCATAGGGGCGCATGACATGGCCCTTATAGGGACCGGAAGGACTGAGGATGCGCTCAAATTCCAGGCTGGTGAGGATATTGGGCGACTTGCCATAGTTGTAGGAGGTGAGATGGGAGGGATCAAAGGGCGCAAAACCCGGCGCCAGGATCACCGCGCCGACCTCCAAGTCCCGGAGGCGCGGCTGGTCGTCATATTTCACCGCCTCGGCCAGACAGACCTTTTGGCACAGGCCGCAACCGAGACACGCATCCCGGTCGATGGCGTAGGCCCGGGGGACGGCCTGGGGGTATTTGATATACGTGGCTTCCCGCCGGTCCAGGCTCAGGTTGAATTCATTCACCGCTTTGGCGGGACAGACCCGCTGGCAGTCTCCACAGGCGGTGCATCTTTCCGGCATAATGTAGCGCGGCTGGTTCTTTAGAACGGCGCGAAAATTTCCGGCCTCACCCTCTAAGGATTCCAACTCGGTGCAGGTGATTACTTCGATATTAATATGCCGGCCGACCTCGACCAGCTTGGGCGAGATAATTCACATGGCGCAATCGTTGGTGGGAAAGGTCTTGTCGATCTGCGCCATGGTCCCGCCGATGCTGGGAGACCGGTCCACCAGATAGACAAAGTAACCTGAGTTCGCCAGGTCCAGCGAGGCCTGCATACCGGCAATACCGCCCCCTACGACGACCACCGCGCCAATGTTGCCCGTTTCTCCAGGGTGCATAGAACCTTACCTCCCGGCAGTTGCTCTGGTCAGAAATAAACCTCCGGCTCACCCGTCTGGGTCCCCATGGCTTTGCCTGCATCAGGGGACAGGAATTATATTCGTTGCCAAAAGTTTTTTCTTCTCCCCCCTCACCCTAACCCTCCCCCCGCTGGGGGGAGAGGGAATAAGAGGAAAAGACTTTCGGCAAATGCTATAGATTTCGCCCCGGGATCTACGTATGCGGCCTTGCCACCCCTCCTTAGACGGCCGTCAATCTGAATCTGGGGGTGGTCCCCTCGTGGCCGGAGAAGTCCGCCTGGCCGCTCCTTTCCAGATCGTTCAAGCGGAGGGACACGGTGTATACCGATAAGCCGGTCCCCGCGGCCATCTGGCGCACGGTTTTGGGTCCTTCTTTCAAGACTTCAAACAGCAGGGCTTTCTGATATTCTTCTTCGGCCATCTGCTTCAGAACCATCTGGAAATGATCGGGATCCAACTTTTCATGGTAAACATTTTCCTGTTCCGTAAGCTGCTTCTCCATACCCATCAACCACCTGACCGGCACGGCTTCCAAAGCCCTTTCCGCCGCGGCCAGGGAACGGCTGTATTTCTCCCGGTCCAGGGGGCCCACCTCCCGGATCACTTCGGTCAACTCGGTGACATATTCGGCAAAGACCTGGCCTTCCGCGGAACTGACCCAGCGGAGTTGCAACCGGTCGCGGCCGAGGCCGGCGGTCTCGAGCAACTGGCTCACGATCTGCATCCGCTTGTTGGCATAAACATTACCATCCAGGTAATGACAGTCCCCGAAGTGTCAGCCAAACACGAAGACCCCGTCGAACCCGCTGCTCAACCCTTCCATCACAAAGACCGGATCGACCCGGCCGGAGCACATGGTGAGCATGACCCGGATATTAGGGGGATACTGAAACCGGGACACCCCGGCCAGGTCGGCGCTGGCATAGGAACACCATTTGCACAGAAACGCCAGGATCTTTGGTTCGAACTTACCTGCCATGTCCCTCTCCTCGGTTTGCGTCTCCGCCTGAGAAAAAATCATGTTGAGGCCGGTGAACTCCCCACCCCGGCAGTCGGCTTACGGCGGCGCCACCGTGAACCCCCAAAACCCCCGCAGCCAGGTCCTCATTTGCCCTCCAGGGCCGCCCGGAGGCGTTGGTATTCATCCTTCTTGGAAGGTTCAGCCCCCTCCAGCGCGGCCAGGAGCTTTTGCAAATCCTCCCGCTTCACCGTCACGTTGTCGATCTCCGGCGGGCAGCCGTCCACTTTTTTGCCGTCGAGATACCAGCCGTATTGGTGGTAGCCCTCGGGCGTCAGGACGGCGCCGCATTTTTGGCACTTTAAATATTCCGACATGGTTTTCCCTCCTTGCCCGGCGCCGCGAGTCCTCGGCGCCGGCCCGACCTGGCTTATCTATTGTACTTCTAACTCACCATGACTCATTTCGAGTTCATGGTGCTTCGCCGCGGCGTTGTGCTTCTTTTTGTCGGACCACTCCAGGATCTTGGCCATGGCCTCGGACACTAAAAAGGGATTTTCCCGATAATTGTAGCGCTCGACATACTTCTCCATGGCGTCAGCCAGGAGCCCCCGCCCCAACGGGGAGCGAACGATCACCGTGGTCCAGCCTTCGGGCGCGCCGATGCCCCCAAAGGAGAGGTCGGCATATTCCGCGGCATAGTCGTCGCAGAACTGGCAGGCGTACCGTTTCATGAAGGCCAGTTGGTCCAGGGGGATGTGACGGACCTTCTTATTGCGCAGGTGGATCATCAGATCTTCTTTGACGTTAATTTTATAGACATCGGCCCAGTTAAAATCGCCGATCTTTTCCAGACGCCGGCGCTGCTCCGGGCCGAATTGGAAGTTCCCGGAGCAGAACAGGCCGAAATGGAACTTAATGGCCTCAGACGGCACCACTCCCAGCACCTCCATGCGCCGCAAGGTATTAATCTGGCAGGGCGTCCCCACAAAGGCCACCCGGTGGTAGGTCATCTTGGCCACCTCGCGCAGCCGCACGATTGAGGGCGAAAACGTGGAGTAGACCTCGGAGAACAGGTGCATGCTGGCCAGGGTGTCGAAATGGAACCCCGCGGCATCGATGATGTCTTCCCGGGAGTGCGCCAGACTGGGGTGGCGCTGGAAGGGCGCCACCTTCTTGCTGACGATGGCCGCATCGATGTGGCCGCGGTCAAACAGGCGGAGCAACAGGGCGGTCACCACCCCGCCGTCGGTGGCCCGGGTCCGCACCTCCGGGTCCTTGGCCCGGGCCACGGCGATTCCCATATTGTGGCCCATGGGGGGGCTCCAGGACACCAAGGTCTTGATTTCCTCGTCCAGTTCCCCGATCTCCGGGCAAATCGCATAGCAGATGCCGCACTCGATGCACTTTTCAATATTGCTGTAGCGCGGCCTGCCGTTCTCCCCCAACTCCAGGGCCCCGTAATTGATGGCATTGCAAAACGCCACGCAGCCCCCGCAATGGTGGCAGAGGCCCTTCTCCTGCACCTCTTGGATCAGATGGGAAAAAGTCTTCATGGTCCCTCCTGCCTCCAGCTCTTAGACCGGAACCACCTGCCGGCACCCAGGTTGAAAATGACCCGGATTTGAGAGGGATACGGAAACCGGGACATCCTGTCCGAGGCAGTACTGGCATAAGCGCATCCTTTACCCAGAAACGCCGGGAATTCCGCTTGCATGGCTATCTCCCGGCGGACGCCACCGCCGCAATCCTTTGCCCGCCGGCATGGATGGCGGCCAGGATCTGCCGTTTCCGGAAATGGAGCATGTCAATGGCCTGGACCGGGCAGCCCGCGGCGCAGATGCCGCAGCCCTTGCAGTAGGCGGGCTGGTTCTCGGCATGGTATCTTTTCCCCGGCTCCTTGATAAGGCGCATGGCCCCGAAGGGGCAGGTGAGTTCGCAGAGGCCGCAGCCCAGGCAAAGCTCCGGGTCCACCATGGACACCAGCGGTTCTACGGCCACCTCATCCTGGGCCAGGACCGTGGCGGCCCGGGCCGCCGCGGCCTTGGCCTGGGCGATGGATTCATCCATGGGCTTGGGATAATGGGCCATGCCGGCCAGATAGACGCCGTCCGCCACGCAGTCCACCGGGCGCAGCTTGGCATGCACTTCGCTGAAGAAGCCCTCCTGGTTGCGCGGCACCTTAAAGATCTCCGCCAACTCGGCCGCGGGGCTGGGCACTATGGCGCTGGCCAGGGTGAGGAAGTCGGGCCGCAACTCCAGCGGCCGCCCCAGGATGAGGTCCTGGACGGTCACCTTGAGGCCGCCTGCGGGGGTCTGGGCCACTTTGGGCTTGTTTTCCAGGTCGTAGCGGATGAACACGACCCCCTTCTCCCGGGCCTCTTGATAGAGCAGCTCCTTGTCGCCATAGGTGCGCAAATCCCGATACAAGATGAAAACATCCAGGCCGGGGTTCGATTCTTTGAGGATCAGGGCCTGCTCCACCGCGTGGGTGCAGCACAGCCGGCTGCAATAAGGCCGCTCCGGTTCCCGGGACCCCACACATTGGATGAACACGGCCTGCCGGGCGTTCGCCACCCGGGGGTCTTGCCCGGCAATGGCCTTATCCAGTTCCAGGGACAGCAGCACATCAGGGTGCTGGCCATAGAGATATTCTTGCGGGATCAGGGGGGCGCCGCCCGTGGCCAGAATGGTGACGCCGTGCTCCAGTTCCCGGTCGCCGTCGGGAGTGGCGATCACGGTCTGGAAATTGCCGATGAAACCGCCGGCCTCTTTGACCTGGGAGCCATACATGATGTCGATGTGCGGGTGATGGGTCACGGCTTGCACCAGTTCTTCCAGATAATCCCGGTAACGGTAACCGCGGTGGCTGACGAGCAGGCTCCAGGCATTGCCTCCTAGACGGTCGCCTTTCTCCACCAGGTAGCTCTGAAAGCCCATGTTGCCCAGGGAGCGGGCCGCTTCCAGGCCGGCCACGCCGCCGCCGACAATGAGGGCGGCCCGGGTTACCGGGAATTTCTGCCTTTGCAGAGATTCCAGGTTGGCGGCCCGGGCCGCGGCCATGCGCACCAGGTCTTTGGCCTTTTCCAGGGCGGCCGCGGGATCACCCATGTGCACCCAGGCGTCGTGGTCCCGGATGTTGGCCATATCAAAGAGATAAGGGTTGAGTCCGGCCTCCTTGAGGGCCTCCTGGAACACGGGTTCGTGGGTGCGGGGGCTGCACGAGGCCACGACCACGCGGTTGAGCCCAAGTTCCGCGGCCCGGGCCTTCAGGGTTGCCTGACTATCCTGGGAGCAGGCGAAGAGGAAGGTTTCCGCATTCTCCACCTGGGGCAAGGTTTCGGCGTAGTCCCGCAGCGCCGCGACATCTACGACGCCGGCAATATTGGTGCCGCAATGGCAGATGAACACGCCGATGTGCGGATCTTCCTGGGAGACGTCACGCTCGGAATAGTCAGGCTTGGTCCGGCTTAAGGTATGGCGCGCCCCGGCCAGCAGTTCGCTGGCGGCGGCCGCGGCGGCGGAGGCCTCCATGACCGATTGGGGGATGTCTTTGGGACCCTGAAAAGCCCCGCACACGAAGACCCCCGGCTTA
This sequence comes from uncultured Desulfobacca sp., assembly GCA_964398095.1. Classification (GTDB taxonomy): domain Bacteria; phylum Desulfobacterota; class Desulfobaccia; order Desulfobaccales; family 0-14-0-80-60-11; genus 0-14-0-80-60-11. The sequence continues at coordinate 24,870 of CAYNMI010000001.1, read as the reverse complement.
TGGGTGGTTACCGGCGTAAAGGGATTCGTGGCCGCAAAACGCGTGTCCGGGTTTACCTGGACCCCTAAAGTGTCGGCCAATTTAATGGCGTCCGGCGGGGCCGTCAGCCCCGTGGAAAGCACCACCAGATCAAAATTTTCCGTCTGCACCCGGCCGTCTTCCGAGAGATAGCGCAGGGTCAGCTCCTGGGAGTCCGGGGCCGCATCGACGCTGTGCACCCGGGAACGGATAAACCGGACGCCGCGGTCCGCGGCCCGGTGATAATATTTCTCAAAGTCCTTGCCGTGGGTGCGCAGGTCCATATAGAAAATGGCCGTATCCAGAGGGCCGTGAGTGTGATCCTGGGCCAGCATCGCCTGTTTGATGGCATACATGCAGCACACCGACGAACAATAGCGGTTATCGCCGTGATGCAGATCCCGGGAGCCGACGCATTGCAGCCAGGCGATCTTTTTGGGCTCCTGTTGGTCCGAAAGTCTGACAAGATGGCCTAAATACGGTCCGGAGGCCGACAGAATGCGTTCAAACTCCAGACTGGTGACCACGTTGGGGTGCGAGGCATAGTGATAAGCCTCATACTGACCGGGATCAAATGATGCAAAGCCCGGGGCCAGGATCACCGCGCCCACCTCGAGGTCCACGGATTGAGGCTGCTGGCGGTGGTCCAGGGCCTTGGGGAGGCAGGCCGCGACACACTGCATACATTCCGAGCACACGCCGCAGGCCAGGCAGCGCTCCGCCTCCTGCACGGCTTGTTCCTGGGTGAAGCCCCGGTGGATTTCCTCAAATCCCTGGACCCATTCGGGGGTGGGCAGAACCGGGGTGGCAACCCGGGGTTGCCTGGCCTGGCCCTTGGGAACCGGATTCCAGTTGCCCTCCTGGATGGGCCGCAGCGGCAGTTCCCGCCCTTCTTTCAGATCCATCCCCTTGAGATAGCGATCTATGGAAATGGCGGCTTCGCGGCCCGCGGCCAGCGCCGCGATGGCGATGAAGGGGCCGGAGACCACATCGCCCCCGGCAAAGACCCCCTCCCGGCTGGTGGCCAGGGTCTCCGGGTCCGTCTGGATGAGGCCCCGGGGGGTAAGTGCGACGCCGTCCGCTTCGGTCAGGAACTTCAGATCGGCCTTCTGGCCGATGGCCATGACCACCATCTCACAGTCAAGGGTGAGGAGCTGTTCTTCAAGATAGACGGGCGCGAAGCGCCCCTGCTCGTCAAAGACCCGCTCCACCCCTTTCAGTTCAATGCCGGTTACCTGATCGCCGGCGGTGAGGACCTGCTTGACGCCCCAGCGATACATGATCTCAATGCCTTCCTGCTCGGCTTCCTCCACCTCCCAGGGCAAGGCCGGCATCTCAAAGGCGTTCTCCAGACAGACGACGGTAACTTGGGCCGCGCCCCGGCGCCGGGCGGTGCGGGCCACATCCAGGGCCACATTGCCGCCGCCGATAACGATGACCCGCTTGTCCTTAGAGTGAGGCGCCTGACCTGAGGCCGCGTCCTTCAGGAACTCGCCCCCCCAGAACACCCCCCGGGCCTCGACCCCGGGCGCCGCCAGGTACAGAGATTCCTGACAGCCCACCCCTAAATAGACCGCCCGGAAACCCTCCCGGGCCAGCAGGTCGGAGATGGTGCGCCCTGCCCCGATGGGGGTGTTGCCGTGGATCTCCACACCCAGCTTCCGGATGTAGTCGATTTCCCTTTGGAGCACCTCCCGGGGGAGACGATATTCCGGGATGCCGTAGCGCAGCCAGCCGCCGGCCTCCGGGGCGGCCTCAAAGATCACCGGCCGGTATCCCATGAGGGCCAGATGATAGGCGCAGCCCAAACCGGAGGGCCCGCCCCCGACGATGGCCACCCGCTCCTCCCGGCGCTCCACCTCCGGCACCGGCAGGGCCTCCCAGTCCGCGGCATCGGCCACGAAGCGCTTCAGGGCGCAGATGGCCAGGGGCTCATCGAGCTCCTGGCGGCGGCAGTCGGTCTCACAGGGGTGGGGACAGACGCGGCTGATGGTGCCGGGCAGGGGCAGGCGGTCCATGATCAGGGCCAGGGCCTCCTGAAACTTGCCGGCCTTAATCAATTGCACATAACCCTGGGCGCTCAGATTGGCGGGACAGGCTCGCACACAGGGGGCCCGGTCCAGTTTCTTGACCGCGAAGGCCGGGGGGATGGCCTGGGGGTAGAGGCGGTATGCGGCCCGCCAATCCGCCAGCCCCAGGTTGAATTCATCCGGCATGGTCACGGGACAGGCCTTGGCGCAGTCCCCACAACCGGTGCATTTGGCGGGATCGACGTAGCGGGGCTGCTTGGCCAGGCGGACGGTAAAATCACCGGGCTCGCCGCTGATGCCTTGCAGTTCCGCCAGGGTATGGATCTCGATGTTGCGGTGCCGGCCGACCTCGACCAGCTTGGGGGAGACAATTCACATGGCGCAGTCGTTGCTGGGGAAGGTCTTGTCCAGCTGCGCCACCACCCCGCCGATGGCCGGCTTCTTTTCCACCAGGTGGACGAGATAGCCCGAATTGGCCAAATCCAAGGCGGCCTGCATCCCGGCGATGCCGCCCCCCACCACCATTACCGAGCCCAGCACTTTTTCTGCCATAGCGCCCCCTGAAGAACCTTGCCTGGTTGTTATGGTGCCCCCTGACCCGGAAGAGGGGTGATCCCGGCGCTCCGGATTCCAGGGCCCTGCTAGGGACGGTCCATCCCGCTCATAATCCTGGCCTCTGTCTCTGGTTTGAGCCTTTATGCGCACAAGCAGTGCAAAGAAGAGACCAAATAACTTAACTAATTGATATAATGGAAATTTATCTGATAGGCTCAAAAGCCTGATTTGGCCTAAAAATAGTCGGAATTAAGACACTTTATGCGACATATTGATAATTAATCGAAATATCAATTAGTTATAATATATAAAAATGTCGCAAAATTTTAAAAAGGGTTCAAAGAGAGAAAAAAGCCAGCCCGAGAGAAAAGGAGAAAATGAGCGGAATTAAAACAATTTCATGCGCACATTAATTTTTATTTGAAATATTCAATGATTATCTTTTTAAAGAATGTCGCGAAAACGAGCTTAATGTTTCACTTTGAAATCAACCGCCTCAATCTGATAAGCCTTGATCTTTCTCCATAATTTGCTGCGGCTGATTTGCAGCAGGCGAGCCGCCTCCTGCTTGCTCCCATACGCCTGCTCCAGGGCCTTGATAATGGTTTCCCGTTCCAGCACCTGCAAGGGGCTGAGGGACCTATCGACGCCCTCCAGTTCCCGGCCGGGCCAGGCGCTTTCCAGGTGCGGCAGATGACGCTCGGTAATTAAAGGACCCTTGGCAAAGACGAAGCAGTATTCCAGGACATGCTCCAGTTCCCGCACATTGCCGGGCCAGGGGTGACGGCAGAAAAGTTTCATCACCTTGGGGTCCACCCCCCGGATTCTCTTGTTAAACTTGTGGTTGAGCTGTTCCAGGAAGTACTTGACCAGAATGGGAATATCTTCCCGCTTGTCCCGGAGGGGCGGCAGGTGGATGGGTACGGTGAACAGCCGGTAGTAAAGGTCGTCCCGGAACCGGCCCTGGCGCATGGCTTCCAGCAACTCCACATTGGTGGCCGCGATGATCCTGGCCTCCAGGGGAATTTTCCGGTTGCCCCCCACCCGCTCGAAGGCCCTATCCTCCAACACCCGCAGCAGCTTTACCTGCAGTTCCGACCGGAGGTCGCCGATTTCATCGAGGAAAAGCGTGCCGCCCCGAGCCAACTCGAACTTCCCCGGCTTACTGCCCACGGCCCCGGTGAAGGCCCCCCGCTCATAGCCAAAAAGCTCGGATTCCAATAAAGTCTCCGGGATCGCCGAACAATTGACGACCTGAAAGGGCGCTTTCCGCCTGGGACTCAGCAGGTGAATGGCCCGGGCGATGAGCTCCTTGCCGGTGCCCGACTCGCCCAGGATCAGCACATTGGAATCCGAGGCGGCGATGACGGGAAGTCTCTGGATAATTTCCTGCATCTGGGGACTGACCCCGACGATGTCCGCAAAAACCCCCCGGTCCTTCATTTCCGCGGGATACTGGAAGCAACTCAGGTCATGAAAGGTTTCCACCCCTCCCAGGACTTTGTGGCCCGGGTTTTTGATCTGGGCGCTATTCACCAGAACCATGCGTTTTTGACCAGACTTGGTGAGGATTTCCACCTCCTGATCCAAAAGGGTTTGGCCGGTGCTCATAGAGACATTCATGGGGCATTTCTTGTGGCAGAGCTCACTCCGGAAGATTTCCCAGCAGAACTTGCCCATGGCTTCGTCTCGGGAATACCCGGTGATTTCCTGGGCGGTCTTATTAAAATAACTGAGCTGCCACAGGGTGTTGATCACGAACACCCCCTCCGGGAACTGGTCCATGATCTCATCGTGCGTCAGCCCCAAGAATTGCAACGCCTGGCTCAGGGCTTCGTCGGTCCTTCTTTCCAGGGTGATGACCGTGCCCGTGACCATATTGTCTTCGTTGTAAAGGGGGATGCACCTATAGAAAATGCCGGTACCCACGGCGTCGTCGGCTTGCAAAAGTCCCTGTTCTTCCTCCCCGCAGCTCAGCATTTCCCAGATGGGATGGCCATGCCGGGTGAGGGAACGGGCCAGCAAGCTATCATCTAAGTGACTACCGGAGGGCAGAGGGCAATCGAGAAGGGACTCCGCCAGGGAATTGGCGGCCAACAGTCTGCCGTGGCGGCTTACCACCAATACTCCACAATCGGCATCCATGGCGCTTGCCCCCAAGTGGCTCAGGACGAAAGAAGGGCTTAGTCGGCGTGGGGTTAACTTCCTTAAGCTTTCCCCTCCACAGGATACAATATGTTGATCTTAATACGATATTTTTAATGAGCAATTTCTATGCCAGAAAATTCTCACGAGGCCTGGCAGCCTGAAAAAGTCCAGTGAAGCGGTCCCGCCCGATAACTTGCCGGGGGAAATTTTGATGGGTTGGCGGGCGTGATCCCGCAGAGTGGGGGCCCGCCGGCAGGTGCGGCCCCGGCTAGCGTGAGGATCGGCGCCGCTTAGCGCGGATTTTTCTCCAGCCGATACAGCCATCCTGAGCAATTCTGCCCTTGCATCATCCAGTGGGGTGGGGGAAATCCGACCCCCCCGCCGTCCCGGAACCGGACGTGAACCGCGCGGTTCATTCGGCCCTGCAGATGGGGTCCCGGGTTTTCTTTGCGAGAGTATCCGTCATCTTGGTGGCGGGGCCGGCAAGGCCCCCGAATCCCGGCAGGCGGCGCCCCCTGAGGGGTTGGGCTGGGCAAGCTGCCGGGGCGTCCGGGCCCTGGCTGCTCTCCTCGTGGTCCGGCAACGGAGTGGGGACATTTTGTCCCCAGTTGGCCCGGCGATGGTCTCCCGGCAGGTGCGATTCCCAGCAACCATCAGGGTTGGCACATAACCTGCTTAGGTAAGATGCGAATGAAGTTGGTCATCAGGTTGTTCCGGGAGTGACCCTGTGAGGAAATATTGCCGATTTCCAGAACCCCATGGCTGGGGACAGGCATGATCGCCATACCGGTTATGTGGACTCGGGTGGCGCCGGTGTTGAACTGGTGTTCTCGGATTCTCATCTTCCCTGACGACTCGGGGGAGGGACCGGAGGAGGAACTGCGGTTTCCGGATATGGAGGCCCTGGACCGTCTCAAAGTGTTGCGGCAAAAAGGGGTCGACACCCTGATCTGCGGCGCTTTGAGCCTCGAATTACTGTATGGCGCGAGGCACCAGGGGTTGAGGGTGATCTCTGGGGTGGCGGGCGCAGTGGACGAGGTTCTCAGGGCCTATCGGGAAGACCGCCTGGGAGAACCGGAGTTTTGGCTGCCGGGATGCCGGGGGCCCAGGCGCTACCGCCAGGGTTGCCGGAACCCGGATGACTCACCTCAAAACAATCAACCAGGAGGAAAAGATACCATGCCAGGCGGAAGGGGCGGTAGAGGACAAGGCGGAGGCCAGGGCCAAAGGCAAGGCGGGGGCCAGGGGCAAGGCGGAGGGCGCGGCCAGTGCCGGGTTCAGGGCGGCGGGGCCAGGGCGCCAGGCACGGGCCAGGGGGCGGGAGTGCAGGATGTCTGCCGCTGTCCGGCTTGCGGCGCCAGCGCTCCCCATGAGCGCGGGATTCCCTGCATGCAGGTGAAATGTCCCCAGTGCGGCCAATCCATGGTGCGGGGCTGAGCCGGAGGACTTACCTGCGATTACCAGGGGGCGGCAAGGGCGGGACCAGCCAGACCAGCTCGATGGGGGCCTTGGCGGCCCGGAGCCAGAGATTTAGGCTCTGCGCCGCCGGTGACCCCCGGGAAGGCAAGCCCGCCATCCCTCACTATTCCCTTCGCACCATCTTGCCATCTCAATGGGAATATTTTGACGCCTTGGAAAATCGATTTGGGTGCAATTTGTCCCCAATATCAGCCATAAATGGCCCACCCAGGATCATACGAGCCGTTCAGCCGGGTTCCAGCTTGGCTGGCACGATTTTTGATTATAACCTATAGTGAATAATTAAGAGGCCTGAAAGCGGCATCAGCCCTTGCGGGGATGCCGCGGCAATCAACGGGAAGTCGTGAGATGCGCAGCCATTGTCAAACCCCACGGTCCCCTGCCAGGCCATGGGGTGAGTCGTGGAGAATTCGGTGGCCAAGGAGTGGGCATCCTGCACGCCGGGCCGCATGACCCTTAAGGCGGTTTCGTTGGGCGTAGATGGCGGCGCCGTCCTGACCTAAACTTTCCCCCGGCTAGCGGGAGGGTGGTTATCTGAAAATCCAACTCGGCATGGATAACCTCCTCCCTCTTTCCCTCCCGCCCCGGGGGAAGCCTCAATCTTGACCTGCAAGTGGAGATAAGGAGTTAACCATGAAAATTGCCGTAAGCGCCGGCGGGCCTGACCTGGAGGCCCAGGTGGATCCCCGTTTCGGGCGGGCCCCCTACTTTCTTCTCATTAACCCGGACAACCTGGAGTTTGAGGTGGTGCCCAACCAGCAAAGCCTCCAGATGGCCCGGGGCGCGGGCATTCAGGCCGCGGCCCTGGTGGCCCGCCACCGGCCGCAGGTGGTGCTGACGGGGAACTGCGGCCCCAAGGCCTACCAGACGCTGCAGGCGGCCGGCATCCCGGTGGTCCTGGGGGTGGTTGGGGTAGTGCGGGAGGCGGTCCAGCAGTACCGCGGGGGTAAACTGAGCCCGGCCCCGGGCCCGAATGTCTCGGGTCACTGGTGAAAGCACCGGGGCTTTGCTTAACCAATCCTGGAATGGTTGGACTGGCTTGATTGCATCGTGCACGCCAGGGAAGTGAGTCTGTGAAAAGCCCAAGAATTCAGGGCAAGGAGGTAATGAATATGCCAGGTTTCAATGCAACCGGACCGTGGGGTCAGGGACCGGGCACCGGCTGGGGCCGGGGTCCCTGTGGCGCGGGTATGCGCCGTGGCGGTATGCGTGGCGGCGGCCGGGGTTTGGGCCGCGGTGTCTGGGGTATGGGCCCCGGTTATGGTTTTGGTGGCGGTTTCCGGCGCGGCTATGGTCCCGGAGGCTATGGCCCTTTCGGGCCTGGGCCTGCCGCGGCCGGCTCTCTCCCCGATGACGCGGCGGCCCTCCGGGCCGAGGCAGCCGCTTTGAAGAGTGAACTGGAGGCAGTCCAGAAACGTCTCCAAGAAATGGAAGGCACCCAACCGTAATCTCAAGGCCCCGTTCCCCGGGTAAACCGGGGAACGGGGCGGCAGCAGGTTTCTCATGGGCGATCTCGGTGATTGGCCGCATTTCATTATCCAGAGCCTGCCCGACGGCATTATCACCGTGGACGGGCGCTTGCAGGTCACCGACCTCAATCGGGCCGGAGAAAAGCTCACGGGGCTTGTCCGGAAGAAGGCCCTGGGGAAACATTGCGGCGAAGTGCTGCGGAGCAGTTTGTGCGGCAAGGAATGTCCCTTAAAAACCGCCATGAACTCCGGCGAGGTGGTGAGCCGGGAAGCGGTCCTGCAAAACCGCCAGGGCCAAAAGATCGAGGTAATGCTGGCCGCGTCGGCCTTACGGGATGATCAGGGCAACCTTCTGGGGGGAGTGGAGAGCTTCAGGGACATCGGCTTATTCAAGCGTTTGGAGCATGAACGCCGCCAACTGGTGGGCATGTTCGCCCACGACCTGAAGACCCCGGTGGTGGCGGCGGCCGGCCTCTTAAGGCGTTTGGGCCAGGGCAAGGTGGGCGCCCTGGCCGAAGCCCAGGCGGCTTACATCCAGACCATCAGCCAGGAAATCAGCCGGTTGGAAAAGCTGATCAATAACTTTCTCGATTATGTCCGGCTGGATCTCCACCTCATCACGCCTCTCACCAGCGCGGTCCAGGTGGAAGAGGAATGCCAGGAGGCGGTCAGTCAGATTCAACCTCTGGCCGACGCCAAGGGGATAACCTTGCAGACCGAGTTTCCCCCGGACCCCTTGGTGGTCCAGGCCGATCCCCTCTTGTTGCAGCGGGCTTTAGCCAACCTGTTGGAGAATGCCATTAAATATTCGCCGCCCCAGAGTTTAATTTTCTTAGAGGTCCGGGATTTGGGGACCGAGGCGCAGTTTTCGGTGCAAGACCAGGGTCCGGGAATTGCCCCGAAAGACCAGGCCCACCTCTTTGAACTGCTCTATCGCGGGAATAGCTCCGCCAGGGAATGCGGCCTGGGTCTGGGCCTGGCCATCGTCAAGCGCATCATCGACGCCCACGGCGGCCGCATCTGGGTGGCCAGCAATCCGAGCCGGGGCACTACCTTCTTTTTTACCCTGCCCCGGCTGAGTCCTCTATAAAAACGCGGCGGGGCAGAGTGGTCATGGTCAGCGGCGAATTCACCTGAACCCTGCCCCATCTACCGTTCCCCTGGCCGGATGTCTCCGGCTGGACCGCAGGCCAGGGGATTTTGCTTTGGCATAGAAATTGCTTTATAATATTTTCAAAAGGGCTTCGTTCTCCAGCCTGTGGGCCTCGCCGGCGATGCCGGCCTGGCCGCCCATCGTGGTAAGACTCAAAATGAGGAGGAGCCATACAGCCATCTTGGCCTGATCGTGAACTGAACCGAGCCGGCCTTTTCCCGCCTCTTGATCCACAGGAGGAAAACGTGGACCCAGTGCTGACGTTTGAAAAGAATGCCCATCAGAATATGGACCGGGCCCTCAAATTCCTCGGCCTCAATCATGCGGAGATCCTGGACCAATTCCCCGAGGGGGTGTTCGTGGTGAACACCCGGTGGCAACTGAGTTATTTTAACCAAACCGCCCAGGAAATCACCGGGTTCTCCCGGGAGGAAGCCCTGGGCAAGTTCTGCTGGGAAATCTTCCAGAGCGAGTTGTGCCACAAAAGATGCCCCATGCGCATCTCCATGACCACCGGGGAATACGTCTTGGACCGGGAGGTGGAAATCCTCACCAAAGGGGGACAGAAAAGATTAATCCTGGTTAATACCTCCCAAATCAAGAAGGCCGGCAACCTGATCCTGGGGGGCATAGAAACCTTTCATGACCTGAACGCCTTACACCTGCCGGCGTCCGGGAAGAAGGAACGGGAGGCCATGGCCCTGATTGTGGGGATCAGCCCCCAGATACAGGAGCTCATTCAGAGACTGCCCATCATTGCCGCGTCCGAGTCCAATGTGCTGATCCAGGGGGAGTCAGGCACCGGCAAGGAACTGGTGGCCCGGACCATCCACGCCCACAGTCCCCGGCGCCAGGGACCCTTTCAGGCCGTAAATTGTTCCGCCATTCCCGAGACCCTGCTGGAGTCCGAGCTTTTTGGCCATGAACGGGGGGCCTTTACCGGGGCGGTGGCCTCCAAACCGGGCCGGTTCGAGGCGGCCCGGGGCGGGACGCTGTTCCTGGATGAAATCGGCGAACTCCGGCCGGAAATCCAGGTAAAACTTTTGAGGGTCCTGGAAGACCGGGCTTACGAACGGGTGGGCGGCAACCGCAAAATCCCCCTGGAGGCCAGGATCATCGCGGCCACCAATGTTGACCTGAAGGAGGCCATGCGCCAGGGGAAATTCCGGGATGATCTGTACTACCGTCTCTTTACCGTGCCCATTCATCTGCCGCCGCTGCGGGACAAACGGGAGGATCTGCCGATTCTCGTCAAGCACTTTCTGGAAAAGCTCAACCGCAAATTCAACAAACGGGTCCGGGGGGTGGACCCCATGGTCATGAAGACCTTCAGCCGCCACCTGTGGCCCGGCAATATCCGGGAGCTGCAGCACGTCCTGGAGTACTGTTTCGTGTTTGCCAAAGGGCCGATTATCACCCGGCGCCACCTGCCGCCCCTGGAGGCCTCCCGCTTCCATACCGAAGCCCTGTGGGAAGAACCCTCCATCAGCCCTCTGGAGGCCATGGAACGGGAAACCATTGTCAAGGCGCTGCAGCAGGCCTCCGGCCACAAGCAGGAGGCAGCGCGCCTGCTGAAAATTCATCGCAGCAAGCTCTGGCGCAAGATGAAGGCCTATAAGATCAATGCGGCGGAAATTAATCTCTAAAACGCGGGTTGCAATTCTGCGACAATTTGTTTTTGGGGAGTTTTCGGGTTTTTGAATGATCTTATTGAAACCGCACCTCCGCAATCTGTCCTATTTTCATCCCATTCCTGTCTTATAATCGACCCCTGCGAACCGAGAGAAAATGTCTCTGGCCCTCATCTTTGTTCCATTTTTACGACATCAGGCTTAAAAATCATAACTAGCTGATTATTCTAACTATACTATAATTTATCTCAAATTTTGTTGCACATTCGCTCATTTTACCTTCCCAAGGCCAGCGCGCCCCTTTCCCTGCATCGTTAAATTACCAGTAATTTCATTATGATAGGCTATGTGGCCTCAAGCTTGCTCTGGCATTGCGGTAAATACTCCAGAAGGCGGAGGGCAGGGCCATGAGCGTATCTTTCGGCAGAATGGAAACCATCCTGGAGCGGTATCCGCCCAGTCCGGAACATCTGGTCAGCGCCCTCCAGGAGGTCCAGGCGGAATTCAATTTTATCCCGCCGGAGGCCTTGACGGCGGTCTGCAACCATCTGGGGGTGCCCGTGGCCCGGGGCTGGGCGGTGGCCACGTTTTACAAGTCCTTCAGCCTGGAACCCAAGGGCGAGCACGACGTCTGTGTCTGCATGGGTACGGCCTGCCACGTGAAGGGCGCCACCAACGTCTATGACAAGCTGCGGCGCGACCTGGAAATTCCGGGGTCCGAGGGGACCACCGGGGATCTCAAGTTCTCCCTGAACAAGGTCCGGTGTCTGGGATGCTGTTCCATGGGGCCGGTGGCCCGGGTGGACGACGAGATTCATGGCAACCTCAACCAGAGGAAGGCCGGCCAACTGGTCAAAGACTACCGCAAGAGGTGAGGACCATGAAGATCACCAACCTCGAGGATTTGCAGAAGGTGAAGGACGCCGGCCTGGCCTCCCTTTACCCCCCCAAGCCCAAGATTCTGGTGGGCATGGCCACCTGCGGCCTGGCCGCGGGAGCCCAGCAGGTCTATGATCTGTTGCGCCGGAAGGCCGAGGCCGAAGCGTGGGACGGGGTGGTGGAAAAGACCGGCTGCATCGGTTTCTGTTACAAGGAACCGCTGGTGGACCTCATCTGGCCGGCCAGCCCCCGCCTGACCTACGAGCTCATGACCCCCAAAGCGGTGGAATCATTTTGGGAGGAGATGAACTCCATCCGCTATCCGGAAAAGCGTCTCCTGGGCCGGATCGACGTGGATGAGATGCTCCTGGATGGCGGTCCCCGGCGACTATACCGCCGGAAACAACTGAAGGGCTTCCTGGCCTCCGTGCCGCTCTATGAGGAACTGGATTTTTTCAAGATGCAGCGGCGCTTGGCCATGCGCAATTGCGGCTTCATCGACCCGGACAATCTGGAGCACTATATCGCCCGGGGAGGCTATGCCGCCCTGTATCAAGCCCTGACCGCCATGACCCCGGAGGAGGTCATAGAACAGATCATCGCCTCGGGATTGCGGGGGCGGGGCGGCGGCGGTTTCCCCACGGGGGTCAAATGGCAATCCTGCCGGAAGGCCAAAGGGTGGCCCAAGTATGTCCTGTGCAACGCCGACGAAGGGGACCCCGGGGCTTACATGGATCGGAGCCTCATTGAGGGCGATCCCCACTCCATCCTGGAGGGCATGCTCATCGGCGGCTACGCCATCGGGGCCAGCGAAGGCTACATCTATGTGCGGGCCGAGTACCCCCTGGCGGTGAAGACGCTCCAAAACGCCATTTTTGCGGCCCGGGAGGCCGGCTTCCTGGGAGAGAACCTCTTCGGCACCGGCTTCAATTTCGACCTGAAAATCAATTTGGGAGGCGGGGCCTTTGTCTGCGGCGAATCCACGGCCCTCATGGCCTCCATTGAAGGCCACCCCGGCGAACCCAAGGCCAAGTATGTCCATACGGTGGAGAAGGGGCTCTGGGGCCGCCCCTCCAACCTGAACAACGTCGAGACCTGGGCCAACGTGCCGGTCATCATCGGCAAAGGCGCCGACTGGTACAAGTCCATCGGCACCCCGGGCAGTACGGGCACCAAGATCTTCTCCCTGGTGGGCCAGGTGAAGAACGTGGGTTTGGTGGAAGTGCCCATGGGGGTCACCATCAAGGACATGGTGATGGCCATCGGCGGCGGGGTGCCGGGGGACCGGGAGTTCAAAGCCGTGCAGACCGGCGGCCCGTCGGGCGGCTGCATCCCCAAAGAGAAGTGGGACCTGCCCATCGACTTTGATTCCCTGTGGGAGGCCGGGTCCATCATGGGCTCCGGCGGTATGATCGTCATGGACCAATCCACCTGCATGGTGGATGTGGCCAAGTATTTCCTGGACTTCCTCATGGACGAATCCTGCGGCAAATGCACGCCCTGCCGCCTGGGACTGAAGCGGATGCATGCCATGCTGGAGGAGTTTTCCCGGGGCCAGGGCACCCTGGAGGACCTGGATGAACTCACCTCCCTGGCCCAGGCGGTGCAGGACGCCTCTCTCTGCGCCCTGGGCGGTTCGGCCCCCAACCCGGTGCTCACCACCCTGCGCTACTTCCGGGAGGAGTACGAGGCCCACATCCTCAAAAAGCAGTGCCCCGCCAAGGTTTGCCGGGACCTGATCACTTTCACCGTTAACCCGGAACTCTGCAGCGGCTGCACCCTCTGCGCCCGGGAATGCCCGGCCGGGGCCATTGCGGGCGCCAAAAAAGAGGCGCACCGGATCAATCCGGCGCTGTGCATCAAGTGCGGCGCCTGTGCGGAAGCGTGCAAGTTCGGCGCCATCGAGATTTGCTAAAAGGAGGATGGGACATGGTTCATCTCACCATCAACGACCGGGAAGTCAGCGGCCAGGACGGCTGGACCATTCTGGAGGTGGCCCGGGAGCACGGCATCGATATCCCCACCCTCTGTCAGCATGGCGCGGTGGAACCGTCCGGAGCCTGTCGGCTGTGCATGGTGGAAGTGGACGACGGCCGGCGGCGCCGGATGGTGGCATCGTGTCTCTATCCCATCCGGGCCGGCCTCAAGGTCTGGACCGAGAGCGACCGCATTCAGAACGTGCGCCGGTGGATCCTCCAGATGTTGGTGGACGAGCACCCCGGCTCGGAGCGGCTGCAAGTTCTGGCCCAGACCTATGGGGTCAAAGCATCCAGGTTCAAGAGCAGCCGTTATGAGGACGTTTGTATTCTCTGCGGCCTCTGCGTCCGGGCCTGTGAGGAGGTGGCCGGGGTGGGGTGCTTATCCTTCGGCAACCGGGGCGTACACAAGGAAGTGACCACCTCCTATCACTTACCCAGTCCGGAGTGTATCGGCTGCGGGACCTGTCTGTACGTCTGTCCCACCGGAGCCATGGAACAATTCTTCAACCGGGTCCGGGCGGTGGCCTGAATGACGCCGGCGAAGGGCGGCAACGCGGAGGCGGCCATGCAAGACGACGTGAAACTGGGGATCTTTCTCTGTGAGTGTGGGGAAAAAATCAGCGGCCGGATGAATCTGGGGGAGGTTGGGGCTCAATTGAGCCGTGAACCGGGGGTGGGCCACGTCAGTATCCACCCCTACTTATGCATGGCGCCGGGGCTGGCGGCCTTGACCCGTCTGGCCCGGGACCACGGCCTCAACCGGGTGCTCATCGGCGCCTGTTCCGACCGGATCATGAAAAAGAAGTTTGCCCGCGAGCTGAAGCCGTTGGGGATCATGGCGCCCCAGGTGGACCTGGTCAATTTGAAAGATCACCTGGCGGCCGTGCATGAAGATGACTCCCCGGAGCTGACCCGCAAAGCCCTCGCCCTGCTGGAGGGCGCCCGGGCCAGCCTCGAAACGCTGGAACCCTATGCACCGGTGCTGGCGGACTTTCAGGGTCCGGCCCTGATCCTGGGCGGCGGAATTTCCGGTTTCGCCGCGGCCCGGGAACTGGCCCATCATGGCATGGAAAGCCTGATATTCCCCGGGGCCCGGGACCCGGGCGAAGTTTTGACAGGACTGCAACGGACCTATCCCGGCAACCGCCTCAACTTCCGGGACCTGGAAGCCATGCTCCAGGAAGTTTTTGCCAATCCCCGGGTCAAGATGGCGCCGGACCAGCCCGTGGAATATGTGATGGGGCAGGTGGGGGATTACCACGTGGGTTTGCAGCAATCTCCCGGCGGCGTCAGTGAACTGAGGGGTTCGGCCATCATCCTGGCCCTGGATCGGGAGTTCGCCAGTGAGGAGGGCTGGGCCATGGGGGGCGCGGACCGGGTCATTGACCAGTTGGACCTGGAAGAGCGCTTAGCCCGGAAGCGGGTAACACCCGGGAGCGTGGTCTTTTGGGTCAACCACCGGGAAGAGGGCCGGCGGGCCCAGGAACTCGCCGCCGCCGCGGCCTGGCGGACCAGCCAGGTGTTGGTGCAGAATTATCCCCAGGTGAGGCCCACGGTGTTGTATCCCGCGGACATTCGGTTGCCTCTGACCGGACCCGACCTGGTGGAAGCCCGCCGGCGCGGCATCGGGCTTTATCCCTATAATCCTGACATCCATCCGGTGGTCAAATCGGGATATCTGAATTACGTCAACCCGCACGATCACCTGGAACATGAGGTCGGCTGGGATACCCTGGTGGTTTCAGCCATTCCCGGCGAGCCCCTGGCCAAGGCCCGGGAATTGATGCGCTGCCTGCCCCTCTTCTCGCACAACGGCGGCAGCCTGAAGAAGGGTCCCATGGCCCTGAAGCCCGATCAAAAGCCGGTGGAATCCCTGATTCTTACCGGTTCGGCCCTGAAACTCTGCGATCTGGACGAAGCTCTGCTCCAGGGGAAAAACGCGGCCCGGGAAGTCCTGCACCTGCGCGATAAGGCCCGCAAAGGCGGCCTGGCCAGCCCCCTGGTGGTGGTTACCGTGGACCAGTCCCTGTGCGAGGGCTGCGGACTCTGCAACGAGATCTGCACTTGCGGCGGGGTGGAAAGTGTGGCGGCCGGTAACGGCGCCGTCCCCCGGCATGTGAGTCCCCATACCTGTGACGGCGGCGGCAGTTGCGCCGCGGCCTGTCCCTATGAAGCCATGAAGCTGCTCAACAACAGCTCCCAGCAGTTGGAAGCCCGGATCAGGGCCATTCTCCCCCGGATGCCGCAAGACGCGGTATTGGGCTTGGTGTGCAGTTGGGGCGGCCAGGGCGCGGCCGAGCAGGCTGCCGTCAAGGGGCTCGCCTATTCCAGCCGGGTTTACCTGATCCCGGTGAACTGCCTGGGCTCCATCGACCCCACGGTTTTGTCCATGGCCTTCTTGAACGGGGCCAACGGCATTCTGCTGGCCGGCTGTACGCCCACCGCCTCCTGCCATTACGGCTATGGCGTGGACCATACCTGGCACCGGGTTTACCTGATGAAGAAGCTGCTGGCCATGTCCGGATTGTCGAGGAAACGCATCGCCTTGGGATACGTGGAGGTGAACCAGCCCGAGGCCTTTATCCGCATGGCGGATTCTTTCCTGGACCACCTGGACCAGGTGGGGCCCGTGGATCGCTCCGAAGACACCAAGAAAAGGCTCCTGGCGGCCCACGCCACCATGCATCGGCCCCGGGTCCGCTGGGTTTTGGGAGTGAGCTTGAGAAGGCCATCGGAGAAAGAATTTCCCGGCGATCAATGCAATGCCGTGGATTTCGACGAGAGCATGCAGGATGTGCTGCGGGAGGAATATCTGGCCGCCAGGATCATCGGGGCCTTGACCGACGGTCCCCTCAATCCGCCGGCGATCGCCAGGGCCTTGGGGGAACGGTCGGATGAAGTCGCCCCGGTCTTGAACGAATTACTGCGGGATAACCGGATAATTCGCCGACGCTGGGAAGAGGGGTATCCCTTGTATGGCCTGACCAAATCGGTATAAACCTGGAACCCCGAGATTCTTGGATGAAGATCTGGGTCCTCAATGGCCGTTGGGTAACGGCTGACAGCACCGAAGAGGTTCCAAAACCAGGTCTCCGCCACCAGGGCGCGGCCCTGGCCCCGGGGCGGGGCAAGGAGGAGAAATGAGTCCGGAATATTTAAAATGCCAAAAATGCGGCGCGGTCCTGATGCCTGAGGGTTACCACCAATATGGGTGGTATCTGGATGGCAAGAGAGTGGACGGCTGCCCGCCGGAGATCGAACACGTCACGGTGAAGCGGGAGGATTTGCGCCGGATTCTGGCCGCGTTGGCAGAGGCCAAATCTTCCCAGGACGCCAGGGAGGAATACCAGCGCCTCCAGTCGGCGTTGCAGGGGGAATGAGGCGATGATGAGCCGGTAGTTCTTTTCCCGGCCCCTGAACCGATGCGGGCAAGCGGTAAGGCGTTAAAGGCGAAACCGCTCTTGTCTCCGGAGGCCCGGCCGTAAGGGACCGGCATGGTCATCCGTATATTACTCCCCCGAGGCCAATACCGAATTGCGCTTATGGAAGCCAAAAGGCTTCTCACCCGCAGGCGCGCCCCCGGGTGGGCGCCCTCAATCCTGGTTGGAACAATCCCATCTATGATATGGTCTTAAAAATCTCTCTCCCTTGCTGTGGGAGTGGTTAAGGATTTGTATCTGTTCATGGTTTTGTCACTCCCTCTCTCAGCTTCCCCCATCAAGGGGGAGGAAACATGAGGTTTTTTCTTTTTTAAAGTCTTCCCGAAACGCGACACTGGGTCCGGGGTGTCCCGGGTCACGGGCGGCGAGATGCCACCGGGTGCTTCACCGTCTTATGTTGCTCCATCCTGGCGGGTTTCACCCGCTTCTAGAATGGAGGCGGGGGTTTGCCGGGGCGCGCCCTGGCGGCAGCGCCACTCCCTGGCCCGCCTCTCTTGCCAAAACCGGGTTATGATACTAACTTAAACCGAGACCGGGCGGCAGAAGCCAGGCCCTGGCCCGCACCCTAAAGTTATGGACGCCATGATCTTCACCGACAATCTGGGTAAACAATACCAGGACCTGGTGGCCCTGGACGGCTTATCTTTGCAGATTCCGGCGGGGGAAATCTTTGGCTTGCTGGGCCCCAATGGCGCGGGCAAAACCACCACCATCAAGATTCTGACCACCCTGGCCCGCCCCAGCCGGGGCATGGCCCGCATCCACGGCTTTGATGTGGTGCGCCAGCCCATGGACGTGAAAAGGCTCATCGGGGTCTGCCCCCAGGAAATCAACCTGGATCGGGAACTGACCGCGTTTGAGAATTTGTGGATTTACGGGCGGCTGCACCGGATGCCGGATCTTAAGGCCCGGATCGCGGAACTCCTGGAGTTCGGCAATTTAGCAGACCGGGCCGCCAGCCTGGTGCGGGACTTCTCCGGCGGCATGCAGCGGCGGCTCCTCATCCTCCGGGCCCTGGTGTCCCGGCCCCGGGTGCTCTTTTTAGACGAGCCCACCGTGGGCCTGGACCCCCAGGTGCGGCGTCAGCTCTGGAGCCTCATCCAGGAACTCGGGCTTTCCGGCATCACCATTATCCTGACTACCCACTATATCGAGGAAGCGGAGATGCTGTGTGGCCGGGTGGGGGTCCTGAACCGGGGCCGGCTCATCGCCCTGGACACCCCCCAGGCCTTGGTGGCCAAGGTGGGAGGGTACGTGGTGGAAGCCCTGGATGGCGGGCGGCGGCAGTATCTGCTGTTCCGGGATAAAGAGGCGGCCTATGCCCGGGCCCAGACCGAGCCCTCCGGGGTCATCATCCGCCGGGCCAACCTGGAGGACGTGTTTATCCAACTCACCGGGGAGCGGTTGACCAATTGAACTGGCTGCCCATCTTTTACCGGGAAATCCTGCTGTTTCGGCGGCGGCTGCTGCGGCTGGGCTACGTGGTCTCCGCCCTGTTTTCCCCCCTGCTCTATCTCCTGGCCTTTGGGCTGGGTTTGGGAAAACGCGTGTCCATTGCCGGGGGCAGCTACCTGGATTACCTGCTTCCCGGCCTCATCGCCATGACCTCCATGACCAATTCCTATACCTGGATCGCCACCAGCATGACGGTGGGGCGCCTCCACTTCCGCACCTTTCAGGTCTACATCCAGTCCCCGGTGAGCGCGGCCGACATCGTGGTGGGCCAAATCCTGGCCGGCATGGTCCGGGGGCTGTTCGCCTCGGTGATCCTTATCGGGTTGGGGCTGTTTCTGGGGAGCGGCTTTCACTTCAATCTGCTGTTCATCCTGGCCTTATTCCTCAACTGCCTGGTGTTCGCCGCCTTTGGGGTGATTGTGGGGATGAAGTCCCGGTCCCACGAAGATACCGCCACCTTCACCAATTTTTTTATCATGCCCATGGCGTTCTTCTGCGGCACCTTCTTTCCGGTGGACGAGATGCCCTGGCTGCTCCGGGATATCATCAAGGTCATGCCTCTGACCCATAGCAATCACCTCCTGCGCTTCCCGGCCTGGAACCTGGCAAGCCTGGGCTCCCTGGCCATCCTGGGGGCCTATGCCGCCCTCTGCCTGGTTTTGGGAATCATCATTATCCGGCGGTACAGCGAATAATCCGGTGTGCGGGTTCGGTTTGGAGTTCTTGGCTAAATTCAATTGAATCTGTGGAAAACGCTCTACGGCTGGGCCCATGGCTCAGGGGCGACTGATCTGCAAAGGATTACTTGAGGCTCTCCAGATATTTTACCAGGGCGTCCTGCTCCGCGGGGGGGAGGTAGGCATAGCTGGGCATCCGGGCCCCGGGGTGGAGTTGGCGGGGAAAGGTGAGGGCCAGGCGCAGTTCCCGGGGGGCGATGCGGGCCCCGGCCCCGTCCAACGGCCGGGCGAGTTTTCCCCCCCGCCCTTTTAAGGAGTGGCAGGCAAAGCAGCCCAAACGTCCGGCCAGTTCTGCGCCTTGGGGTCCCGGGGTCTGGGCTCCAAGCGCAGCGGAGGCCAGGAGGCAGGCCAGGGCCAGCCCCGTGATCGCCGCTATCCTCAAGGCTTTGGTTCACCTGCGGCGATCATCTTTTGGATTTCGGCCCTTTCCGGGTGATTGGGGTTGAGTTCCAGGGCCTTTTTAAACAGGGGCGCCGCCTTGGCCCTCTGACCTTCGGCATAGTAGTCGGTGGCCAGGTTGATCATGGCCACCCAATTTTTGGGGTCGATCTCCACGGCCTTGCGAAACGCCGCCATCTCTTTCTGGCGAAACTCCGGGACCCCCAGCCTATTGTATTTGAATCGGTAGGCCATGCCGATCATGTTGTAGGCGGCCGCGGCCCGGGGTTGCAGTTTGATGACCTTTTCGTAGCTGGCGATGGCCTCGTCATACTTCTGTTGTTGGAAATCGACAAATGCTTCCTGCATATACTTGTCGGCGTTATCGCCGCTGCAAGCCATGAGGGCCGCCAGGAGCACCGCGGTGAGGATCAATCTGAACATTTCGCCTCCAGCCTTTGACGGTTAATCAGGGGGCTGCAACCCGGGCCGGAAGGATAGCGCCGGGGGCCTCACCACCGGCGCCCCTGCCTGGACTGCTAACCCTGTCGGGGTTTCACCGGTGGGATCGTGGTAATTGACCAAAAATACTTTTAAAAAATATAATCGCTTCCGGCCAGGAAGCAAGAAAAATAATCTGAGCGACCTTGGGTAGAAAAACCCGGCCGGCGCCGGTTCAGACCCGGAGAAAACCAGGGATTCCCCCCAGGCGGTCTGGTTCTCGCCGGGGAAGGCGGGCTGGGCATTAGGCCTGAGGGGTAGGCGTTGCTTGACATTGAGGGGCCAGGTACCCATCATCAGGTTAATTCCGCCGAAATCATGGGGGTGAACCGGGGCATGATGCGGCAAAGACCAGGAGGGTAGAATCATGTCGGAAGAGATGTATCCAGGATGGTACTCGTTCATCAAGGAGAAGCATGGGAAATTCATTCAGGCCCTGGAGCAGTTGGGCGAGGCCGTGCGCCAGGAGGGGCCTCTGGATGACAAGACCGCCCACCTGATTCAACTGGCGGGGGCCGCGGCCAGCCGGTCCGTGGGCGCGGTGCACAGCCACACCCGCAGGGCCCTAAAGGCCGGGGCCAGTCCCGAAGAGATCTATCACGCCCTTATCCTGTTAACCAGCACCATCGGCTTCCCCCATACCTCCGCGGCCCTGAGCTGGGTCTATGGCATCCTGGGGGAAGCCGGGGAGTAAGCCGCCGTTATGCCTGAGTCTGCCGGAGGGGGCAGCCTGGCCGGATGATGCGGCCCCCCCCTGGTGCTTTTGGGTGAAACCTAAGCCTTGGCGGCGCGAAAAAATGCTTGTCATCAGGTGCGAATTACGCTATTTTCTCAATAAAATATCGAAATAAGATAAGCTCTCTGGAATGTCAGGGTGGGGTGGAAACCACTGCTCGGCATATTTTATTGGTTTAGCGCTATTCTTTTTAAAATATAACGGTAAGGGCGCGCCCTTAACCTGGAAAAGGCGGCCTGAGGCGAAAATGACGGCGCAGCACGACATCCCCCGGCATATCGGCCCCTATACGGTTGACGATTATCTCGGCCTGGTCCAGGCCTTTCACGGCAACGTGGCCCCGGGACTGGTCATCGGCGGTTTCATGGTGGACCTGGCCCTGCGGCGGCTCCCGGCCGGCCGGATCTTCGACGCCATCTGCGAAACCCGGGCCTGTCTGCCGGACGCGGTGCAGCTCCTCACCCCCTGCACCATCGGCAACGGCTGGCTCAAGGTCATCAACCTGGGCCGGTTCGCGCTCAACCTCTACGACAAGTACGAGGGGGCCGGGGTGCGGGTCTGGCTGGACCCGGCCAAGACCGCGGCCTGGCCCGAGGTCCACACCTGGTATCTCAAGCTCAAACCCAAGACGGAACAAGACAAGGAATTGATTCTGGCTCAGATCAGAGAAGCCGGGCCGGACCTCCTGAGCTGGCGGCCCGTGAACATCCGCCCGCAGTTGCTGAACCAGAAGCGCCGGGGCCCCATGGTCATCTGTCCCCTGTGCCGGGAGGCCTACCCGGCCCAGGATGGGGGCATCTGCCGGGCCTGTCAGGGTGAGGCCCCTTATCTGGAGGCCGAGGCTGGGATCGAGGCCCCGCCCCTGGAGGCCGTGCCCCTGGAGCAGGCCGTGGGCCGCCGGGCCTGGCATGATATGACCAGGATAGTCCCGGGGGTCAGCAAAGGTCCGGCCTTCGAGAAGGGCCAGGTGATCGGCGTGGGCGACCTCTGCCGCCTGCAGCAGATGGGCCGTCGCCACCTCTACGTGGTCGGCGACGACGGCCCCGGCCCGGAGTGGGTGCATGAGGACGAGGCCGCCCTGGCCTTTGCCCGGGCCATGGCAGGGGAGGGGGTGACCTTTACGGATAAACCCCGGGAAGGCAAGATCAACCTGCTGGCGGCCCGGGACGGCTTGCTGACGGTGGCTGCGGCCCGCCTGGAGAGGTTCAATCTGGTGCCAGGGGTCATGTGCGCCAGCCGCGCCGGCTACTCCCTCATGGCCCAGGGGCGGTCTCTGGGCGCCACCCGGGCCATTCCCCTGTTTCTGCCCCGGGCCGACTTCGTCAAGGCCCTGGCGGTCCTGGAGGGGGGACCGCTGTTTACCGTCCTGCCCCTGCGGCGGCCCCGGGCGGGGATTCTGGTCACCGGCACCGAGGTCTTTTTGGGGCTGGTGGAGGATCGGTTTATCCCCATCATCACCGGCAAGGTGGAAAAATTTCAGGGGGAGGTGGTCAAATCCCTGATCGTGCCCGACGACCAGGGGGCCATCCGCCGGGGGGTGCAGGAACTCCTCAGCGCGGGGATCGACCTCCTGGTGACCACCGCGGGCCTGTCCGTGGACCCGGACGACGTCACCCGCCAGGGGCTCCTGGAGGCCGGGGCCACTGACCTGAGTTACGGGACGCCCATCCTGCCGGGGGCCATGACCCTGTTGGCCCGGATCGGGCCGGTCCAGGTCATGGGGGTGCCGGCCTGCGCCTTGTACTTCAAAACCACCAGCTTCGACCTCCTCCTGCCGCGACTGCTGGCGGGCCGGTTCCCGACCCGGCGCGACCTGGCGAAGCTAGGCCATGGGGCCTTTTGCCTGGAGTGCAAAGTCTGCACCTTCCCCAAGTGCCCCTTCGGAAAATAATGGCTGGGGTGCGGCCGCCGGCAGGTCCTGGGGGGTGTCATGTCGGGTTAATTATACAAAAATGCATAATTAGTAAGCATGGTGTTTCGTTAATTATACGATTTTGTATGATTATTTTTAGCCAGAGTTCGCAATCAGTTGCAGTCAAGATGGACATATTATCAATAAATAAAGCAAGTTATTCTTTAGCATCCCGCTGCTGGTATGGAACTTGCCTTTTTACCAAGGCAGAATTTCGCTGGACAAGGCAAGGTATAGCATGAATATCCCCGTGAATCTGACCCCCTTATGGTTGACCTTAAAGGTGGCCTCCGTGGCGACCCTGGTGACCTTTGTCGTCGGCGTGCTCCTGGCCTTCCTGGTGGCCCGGAGCCGCTTTTGGGGCCGGGAAGGGTTGGATTCGCTCTGCACCCTGCCCCTGGTCATGCCGCCCACGGTCCTGGGGTATTACCTCATCGTCTTGATCGGCCGCAAGGGCTGGCTGGGTCATTGGCTCCAGGAAACCTGGGGAATTTCCCTGATCTTTACCTGGCAGGGCGCGGTCCTGGCCGCGGCCGTGGTTTCCCTGCCCCTGATCTACAAGACGGCCCGGGCCGCGTTTGAAGGGGTGGACGGCAATCTGGAAAATGCCGCCCGGACCCTGGGGCTGTCGGAGGCCGGGGTCTTTTTCCGGGTGTCCCTGCCCCTGGCCTGGCGGGGGATTCTGGCCGGGGCCATGTTGGCCTTCGCCCGGGCCATGGGCGAGTTCGGCGCCACCCTCATGGTGGCCGGCAATCTCCCCGGTCGGACCCAAACCCTGTCCACCGCGGTGTATGACGCCTTCCAGGCCGGCAATGACCAGACGGCCACGATCCTGGTGATTATCATCTCCATCGTCTGCCTCACCATCCTCCTGGTCTCCGGCAAGGCCTTGAAGATCAGATATATGTGAACTTAAGGAGGTTGTCGTGACCAAGGTTAAACTTTTCTTCGTGCTGCTGCTGGGCGCCGTGGTTCTCTGGGGCACGCCGGCCGCGGCCGAGCAGGAATTGATCGTCTCCGCCGCGGCCAGTCTCACCAACGCCATGCGCGAGGTGGCCGCCCAATTCGAGAAAACCCATCCCGGGGCCAAAATCCTCTGTAATTTTGCGGCCTCCGGGTCCCTGTTGCAGCAGATGGACCAAGGCGCGCCGGTGGATGTCTTTGCCGCCGCGGACCAGAAGACCATGAATCAGGCCCAGGCGAAAAAGCTCATCGTGCCGGGCACCCGGAAGAATTTTGTGAGCAACAGGCTGGTCCTCATTGTGCCTCTGGATTCCAAGCTCACCGTCAGCGGTCTCAAGGACCTCACCCGGCCCGGGGTGAAGCGGGTGGCGGTGGGCAACCCGGCCACGGTGCCAGCGGGGCGCTATAGCAAGGAGGCCCTGGTGCAGGCGGGGCTGTGGGGCAGGCTGGCGCCCAAGTTTATTCTGGCCGAGTCGGTGCGTCAGGTGCTGGATTATGTCAGACGGGGCGAAGTGGACACGGGCTTTGTCTACTCCACCGACGCCGCCATTGCCAAGGGCAAGGTCAAGGTTATCCTGGCGGTGACCGAACATGCCCCCATTCTCTATCCCATTGCGGTGACCGCGGCCACGGGCAAAAAGGCCCTGGCCCAGAGATTCGTGGATTTCGTTCTGAGCCCGGCGGCCCAGGAGATTTTTAGCAAGTTCGGCTTTGGGAAGCCTTAGACGGAGACTGCCGGCGGGTTGACGCCGGAGCGGTGCCATATGAACATCCTGGTGGATATCAAGAAACGCCTGTGGTCGGGACGGCGGGTCTTTAACCTGGAGGTGGCCTTTGCCTCGGATCAGGATATCGTCGTTCTGTTCGGCCCCTCGGGGGCCGGCAAGACCCTCACCCTGCAGGCCATCGCCGGCCTGACCACCCCGGATGCCGGGCGGATCGTGGTGGGAGAGCGGGTGCTCTTCGACGCCGCCGCCAGGATTCGGGTGCCGGCCCGCCTCCGGGATGTGGGGTACGTGTTTCAGGATTTCGCCCTCTTTCCCCACCTGACGGTGGCCCAGAACGTCGCCTTCGGGCTCAAACGGGGCTGGCCCTGGTACCTGCCCCGGGGGGAGCGCCTGCGCCTGGAGGAAGTGCTGGACATCTTTGAGTTGACGCCCTTGCAGGGCGGCCTGCCCCGGGACCTTTCCGGGGGTCAGCGCCAGCGGGTGGCCCTGGCCCGGGCCCTCATCCGCCGCCCCAGCCTGCTGCTCCTGGATGAGCCCTTTTCGGCCCTGGATGCCCTGCTGCGGGCCAAGATGCGCCGGGAACTCCTGAAGATTAAAG
This sequence comes from uncultured Desulfobacca sp., assembly GCA_964398095.1. Classification (GTDB taxonomy): domain Bacteria; phylum Desulfobacterota; class Desulfobaccia; order Desulfobaccales; family 0-14-0-80-60-11; genus 0-14-0-80-60-11. The sequence goes on along the minus strand of CAYNMI010000001.1, from coordinate 81 downwards.
AGCGGTTCACCATCCCGGTCATGCTGATCACCCATGACCCGGAAGACGTGGCGGCCCTGGCCCAAACCGTGGTGGTCTATG